>CAILXB010000078.1 GCA_903838025.1 uncultured Chlorobiaceae bacterium | reverse complement strand
CTCTTCAAGGCCGGTTTCATCCATGCGGAAGACGCCGATTTCATTGGTGGAGCCAAAACGGTTCTTGACTGAACGGATAATGCGGTAGCGCTGATAGCCTTCACCTTCAAATTGCAAAACGGTATCGACCATGTGCTCAAGCGCTTTGGGCCCGGCAAGCGCCCCCTCCTTGGTGATATGGCCGATAATCATCAGGATGACATTTTGTTGCTTGGCCGCCCGGATCAGCATGGCAGCGCACTCCCTGATCTGGGTGATGGTACCGGCAGAACTCTGGTATTCATCTGAATGGACGGTTTGAATGGAGTCGATAATGACCAGCGCAGGTTTTTCGCGCTCAATGAGATCAAGGACGCGCTCAAGGCTCACTTCAGGTGCGAGCCAGAGGTTTTTTGCCTGGATGGAGAGCCGCTGCGCCCGTTCGCGGATCTGGTTGGGCGACTCTTCGCCGGAGATATAGAGTACTTTTGCCGGAGCAAGGCGTGCCGCGAGTTGCAGCATGAGGGTTGATTTGCCTATGCCCGGCTCTCCTCCAACCAGAACGGCAGAACCCTGCATGAGTCCTCCCCCGAGTACCCGGTCGAGTTCGCCAATGCCGGTCATAACTCGCAGGAACTCTGAGGGGACGGCATCGTGCAGGTTCTGTAAAACCGCAACACCGCCTACAGAGCCCGCACCTTTTTTAGCTTCGGGTTCGATGCGGGTCTCCTGAAGTGTGCCCCAGCTTTGGCACTCAAAGCACTTTCCCTGATATTTCAGGGAGATGGCTCCGCAGGTTGAGCAGACGTATCTGGTAGAGGATTTGGCCATCGAGCCTTACAGTCCGTTGATACGCTGGAATGACTGGAGCGTGTTTTTCAGGAGCATGGCAATGGTCATGGGGCCGACTCCTCCTGGTACCGGGGTCATGGCCGAGGCAACAGCCGAAACGCCTTCGTAATCCACATCCCCGACAAGACGATAGCCGCTTTTTGTGGATGAATCCTCAATGCGGTTGATACCGACGTCGATGACTACAGCGCCCGGTTTGACCATATCAGCGGTAATGAATCCCGCTTTGCCGATAGCCGCGATGAGGATGTCGGCCTGCTGGGTGTAGAAAGGTATGTTTTTGGTTGCAGAGTGGCAGATGGTAACGGTGCAGTTGGTGGCCTCAAGCTTTTGCAGCATCAGGTTGGCCATCGGTTTGCCCACAATGTTGCTGCGTCCGACCACAACACAGTGTTTGCCCCGGGTTTCGATGTTGTAACGGCCAAGCAGCTCAAGAATGCCGTAAGGGGTACAACTGACAAAACATTTGTCGAGGTGGCCCATCACAAGGCGTCCGAGGTTTTCAGGATGAAATCCGTCAACATCCTTTGACGGGTCGATGGCAAGCGTAACGGCAAATTCATCAATTTGCTTGGGTAGCGGCTGCTGGACAAGGATGCCATGGACAGCCGGATCGTTGTTCAGTTCGTGAATGGTGTCAATCAGGTGCTTTTCGGTGGTGTCGGCGGCCATTTCAATGACCGTCGAAATCATGCCGATCTCTTTGCATGTTTTGGCTTTATTGCGTACATAAACCTGCGATGCCGGGTCGTGGCCGACAATGATAACCGTCAGACCGGGTACTTTGCCGGTAGAGGCAAGGCAGCTCTCTACGCTGGCCTTCAGTTCGTTTTTCAGGTCGAGGGAGACCTTTTTTCCGTCGATAATGAGCATGGTGATAGGGCTTTATTGTGTACAATCTTCTCTGTCTTCTTGATGCAGAGTTGCATATAGCTATGAAAAATTCATCGAAGCAGCAAATATGAAAAGCGATGAGTTGGTTTTGAGCAGTGCTGGAAGCCATTATTTTGTGGCAGAAGAGTAGAGAGAGGGTAAAAAATTTATTATGAGGATGGTCTGTTATGTCGATGGTTTCTATAGGTGATGTTCTTGTTGACAAGGAGGTTTTGAAGGCTTTTTTTTCATGTGACCTGCATGAGTGCAAGGGAAAGTGTTGTATTGAGGGGGAGCTTGGAGCTCCGTTATCTGATGCGGAGGCCGTTCAATTGAGCCAGTTGCCCGAAGAGCTGCTGAGGATGCTTCCCGAAAAAGGGTTGCGCTATCTCCGCCGTCACGGCCCTGTTGAGATCTATCAGGGCGTTCAGTACACAAGAACGGTCGAGAAAGAAGAGTGTGTTTTTACCTTGATTCGTGACGGAATAACCTTTTGCGCCATTGAGATTGCCCATCGCGAAGGGATTCTGGACTTTGAGAAACCCTTATCCTGCCGATTGTTTCCGATAAGGGTAAGAAAAAAGTTTGGTTTGCCTTATCTTGTCTATGAACAGCACTCTATGTGTCGCTCTGCCAGAAAGGCGGGCTGTGAGTGCAAGGTACAACTTATTGATTATGTTCATCTCGCTCTTGAGTCGCTCTACGGTGCCGACTGGGTAGTGAGCCTGAAAGCATTTGTCGATTCATCCCCCCTGCGTCATGGTTGAAATCAGACTTCAACAGCGGCAATCGTTACAGCTTTCTGCACAGCAGATTTTAAGCAGTCAGCTTCTTCAGCTTCCAATGCTCAATTTGGAACAGCGGATTTATGAGGAGCTGCAGGAAAATCCCTTGCTCGAACTGGTGGAAGAGCGAAAAGATAGTGCCGGTGATGTTGTTGTAGAGAGCGAGCGAGCGGATGGTGATGATATGTTTGATGCAATTGAGCGCTTCAGTAAAAGTTCTCTCCGCGAGCAGCGCTCTGATGCACCGGTTTCTGGAGAATATTCTGAAGGAAGGGTGGACTTTTCCAATGAAAGTGGTTCAAAGGAGAGGTTTTTTCAGGCGGTTCAGCATGACAGTTTCCACGATACCCTTCTTCGACAGCTTGCTTTGCAGGAAGGGGTCGGGGAACGGGAGGTGATGATTGCTATTGAGATTCTTGGTAATCTTGATGGTGACGGTTACTTTACTGACAAGTCTGATGTAATTGTGGACAGTTTGCTTCTTGCGGGTTTTGATGTCAGCGAAGAGGAGGTGGCAGCAGTTCTCCGCAAAATCCAGTTTCTTGATCCTCCGGGTGTTGCCGTCAGGGATTTGCGTGAACGTTTTCTTGTGCAGTTGCAGGTTTGTGCCGGGCGCTCAGAATCGAAAAGCTGCGAGATTGCAAAGAGAATCCTTCGTGACCATTTCGATGATTTTATGCACAGGCGTTTTGAGCTGTTGATCAAAAAACTTGCAGAGAGCAGGGAAAGTGTTGAGGAGGCTGTTTCGGATATTATCCACCTTGATCCCCATCCCGGCATTTTTCAGGATGAGGGCGGCTATTATATCACGCCTGACTTTGTGGTAAGCTACGAAAATGGTGAGCTGACTGCAGTGCTTAACGACAGAAGCGCACTTTCCGTCAAGGTTACCGACCGTTACCAGGAGCTTCTGAAAAACAGGAAGGGGCCAAAAGAGGAGAAGAAGTTTATACGGCAGAATATTCAGCGTGCAAATGAGTTTATGAGCGCCATCGAGACCCGGCGCCAGACACTGCTGAAGGTGATTGAGGCCTTGATGAAACGCCAGTATGCTTTTTTTGTTTCTGGCCCGGAGTGTTTGGTGCCGCTCGGCATGAAGAGTATTGCGGCGGATACTGGCCTCAATATCTCGACCATCAGCAGGGCTGTCAATGGTAAATATGTACAGACTCGTTTCGGTGTTTTTGAGCTGAAATATTTTTTCAGTACAGGGCTTTCGACAGGAGAGGGTGATGATTTGTCGAGCAAGGTTATTCGCCAGGACATTGCTGAGATGATTCGTCAGGAAGATTCCGACTTACCTCTGAGTGATGACACCCTGGCAGAGAGGTTGACGAAAAAAGGGGTGCATATTGCCCGAAGAACGGTTGCAAAATATCGCGAACAAATGCAGATTCCAGTTGCAAGATTAAGAAAAAAAATATTTTGATTGATGAAGAATAACCAAAGACCAGTGATCCGTTCAACGACGGTTATCGGTGTTATCCGGGACGGAAAGGCTGCACTCGGAAGCGATGGGCAGATGACACTTGGAAATACGGTCATCAAGCATTCGACTCGAAAAATCAGAAGACTCTATCACGGGAAGCTTGTTGCCGGTTTTGCGGGGGCAACGGCAGATGCCGTAACTTTGCTCGACCGCTTTGAAGAGAAGCTTGAGGCTTACAACGGAAAGCTTGACCGTGCAGCGGTTGAACTTGCCCGCGACTGGAGAACCGACAAGTATCTTCGCCGCCTTGAGGCGATGCTCGCCATTGTCAGTGGTGACAAGGCGCTGATTATTTCGGGGACCGGTGATGTGATAGAGCCGGAGGATGGCATTGTAGCCATCGGCAGTGGCAGTATGTATGCTCTTGCGGCGGCCCGTTCGCTCATGAAACATTCAGCCCTTGAGGCAAAGGATATTGTGTTTGAAAGTTTGAAGATAGCTGCAGATATCTGTATTTATACGAACGATCATATTGTTGTTGAAGAGGTCTAAGCGCACGGGCAATGCAGTGCCGTCAGTGTAGCTGACCCAAACTCCTTTTTCTGAAATTTACAATTCATTGCATGGAAACGACTACGAACAGTGAGGGAAATACACTTGCATTGCCCGAAGCAAGGAGCGGCAAAACAAGTTCCATTGCGACCAGCAATCTGACACCAAACCAGATTGTCTCGCTCCTCGACAAGTATATTATTGGCCAGAAGGATGCAAAAAAGTCGGTTGCCATTGCTTTGCGTAACCGGCTTCGGCGTCAGCATGTCAGTGATGATCTCCGTGACGAGATTATGCCCAACAACATCATTATGATCGGGCCAACAGGTGTTGGAAAAACCGAAATCGCTCGCAGGCTCGCTAAACTTGCCAGAGCCCCCTTTGTCAAGGTAGAGGCATCGAAATTCACTGAAGTGGGATATGTTGGTCGCGATGTAGAATCGATGATTCGTGACCTTGTCGATCAGTCGGTGGCTATGGTAAGAAGCGAAAAGTCGGAAGAGGTTCGTGAAAAGGCAGCGTTGCTCGTTGAAGAGCGTTTGCTCGACATCCTTCTGCCGCCAGTTGCCTCTTCACGCAATTCGGAAGATGATGACGAGCCCTCTGGCGAAGAGGGTTCGCCAGAAGTTCGGTCAGAAGAGAAAGACAAGTCGCTTGAGGTGAACCGGCGAAGCCGCAAGAAAATGCTGGAACGCCTTCGCCATGGAAAGTTGGAGGAGCGCCAGATTGAGATGGATATCTCCGGCGATTCTCCCGGCGGAATGATGCAGGTTTTCGGCCCTCTCGGTCAAATGGAGGAGATTGGTGGAATTATGCAGGATCTCATGAGTGGCATGCCCCGGAAACGCAAGAAGAGAAGGGTCTCGATTGCTGAAGCTCGCAAACTTCTTGAGCAGGAAGAGGTACAGAAGCTCATTGATATGGAGAGTGTTGTTAAGGAGGCTATCAACAAGGTGGAGCAGTCAGGCATTGTCTTTATCGATGAAATTGATAAAATCGCATCGCCATCAACAGGCTCGGGTGGCAAGGGGCCGGATGTAAGCCGTGAGGGTGTGCAGCGCGATCTTCTGCCGATTGTGGAGGGTTCAAACGTTGCGACCAAACATGGCATGGTGAAGACCGACCACGTCCTTTTTATAGCTTCCGGTGCCTTTCATGTTGCTAAACCATCAGACTTGATTCCCGAACTGCAGGGCCGTTTTCCGATCCGTGTGGAGCTGAAAAGCCTGACAGAAGAGGATTTCTATCTCATCCTTACGCAGCCCGAGAATGCCCTCATCAAGCAGTATTCAGCACTTCTTGCTACGGAGGGGGTCGATTTAACCTTCAGTGACGGCGCCATTCGTGAAATTGCGAGGATTGCGGCCAGAGTTAATGAGAGTGTCGAAAATATTGGTGCAAGGCGTCTGCATACCATCATGACCAATCTTCTTGAGGAGTTGATGTTCAATATCCCTGAAAATTTCTCTGACGAGCATGTAGAGATTGATGAGGTAATGGTGAAGGAGAAGTTGAACCACGTGGTTGCAGATCGCGATCTCAGCCAGTATATTCTGTAACTACTTTTTTTTAACATTTTGACCGAGCCAGCCTTTTCGTCGGGCTGGCTTCAACACTCATGATCAGCGCAATGCAGATAGTTGTTCTCAATGGACCCAACCTCTCCCGGCTTGGAAAACGTGAGCCGGAGGTTTACGGTCGTCAGACCCTTGACGATATCAACTGTGAACTGGCTGCAAGTTTTCCGGAGATCTCATTTGAGTTTTTCCAGACAGAATTTGAGGGGCAGTTGCTGGAAAAACTCTTCCAGAGTGAAGATCAGGGCGGTTGCCGGGGTGTTGTGCTGAATGCGGGAGCACTGACCCATTACTCCATAGCCCTGCGTGATGCCATCAGCGCCATAACCATTCCGGTTGTGGAGGTACATCTCTCCAACATCTATGCCCGTGAAGAGTTTCGCCGCCGTTCAGTCATTTCTGAAGTATGCGTTGGCGTTATCAGCGGCTTTGGGGCCAACAGCTATCACCTCGGCGTCAGGGCTCTCCTTGGTATTGCGCACAATGGTTAGCGGTAGCGATTCTTTTTGTCGAAGATATACTTTTGATTATTCCTCTTGAGTGTATTTTTTCAGAAGGGCGTGCATTTTTTCTATCCGGCTTCTGTCGCTGGCTATAAGAACTGGCTTCTGTATGGCGATTTTCATTAACCGGAAAGCCTCCTCCCGGTTACCTCTCTCGATATAGATCAATGCGAGTTCGTGATAGTTTCTGATGATTTCAGGATCAAGGGCCATTGCTTTTTTGAACGCTTTTTCGGCAAGATCATAATTACCTTTTGGTACTTCGCCGATGAAGGTGGTGGCGACCATTCTTCTGAACCAACCAATATCTGCGGCTTCACGGTAATAAGAGCCGAGCAGGGAGAGCGCGGATTCATCGTTTGGGTTGAGTCGCAGGGCGATATCAAGCTCTCGTTTTATTTCGGCAGCTCGATTTAATTTTTCCTTTGTGCCGATATTGTCGGCCATAATTCCGAGTGATGCCGCAAGCCATGTGTGACCTTTTGAGTTTGTGCTGTCGAGACTGATGCTTGTACGGGCATATTCTGCTGCTTTGCGGTAGTGCGGCAGCCCGGCATCCGCATTTTCGGACGAGGCGAACTCGCCCATGCTTACCTGCAGCATTGCCAGTTTCCAGCAGAGAGAGGCATTACCGGGATTTTTGCGCAGCTCTGAGGTGTAAATTGAATCAGCTTTGGGGTAATTCATTTTCCTCAACTCCCTGTCAGCAAGGTCAACCGCATTTATGGCTTTCTCTTTCTTCGGGGTCTCGGGGGTAACAGAGGCAATAAGTGCGACCAGTGAAAAGGCCAGAAGAGGGTAGAACCAGGGACGAAGGTAGCTGAATTGATGTTCAGTAGTAGCCATTTTTTTTATTTGAACCAGATTGACTCCGGATATTTTTGGTGGAGTCGTTTGTCGAGACCAAGCCAGTGGCCTGACGGAAAGAGCATCATCATAGCAGCAAAGAGCATAAAGGGAGGAAGGGAAAGGTTGTAGTATCCGCCCGCAGCAAAATTCAGCACCATGAAGAGAGCAAAAGCGGCGTTTGCCCTGACAGCAAAGCCTAAAACAAGTCCAAGTCCGATGATAAGTTCGCCAACGGTGACAATCCATGCAATCGGGAAAGCCAGTGGTATAGCAAACTGTTCAAGGTAGAGTGCCTGGAAGGAGCCTGCGGGAAGTTCTCCAAGCCGTTGCGTGAAAAATCCCAGCATAAGGTCGCTCCAAAGCCAACCCCTTGTCAGCTTGAGCCAGAAGCCGTAAAGAAAAAATGCAGCAAAGAGATAGCGTCCGACAAGAAAAAGGGTAACCCCAATATGTTTGAACGGACGCTTATTCATTTCCACTTTTGTTTAGAGTCCGTTGCGCTTGAAGATGATGTCAACACTGCTTTTCAGCTTTTTCAGAATATTTTCGGAGCTGAAGAACTCGGCGATCTCTTCGGGGTTAATGTATTTCAGCAACTCCTCATCCGTCAGTACCAGTTCGCGCAGGTGCACTTTGGTCGACCAGCTCTCCATGGCGTTACGCTGTACCATACGGTAGGCCTCTTCACGGGTCAACCCTCTGGCTGTAAGGGCAAGAAGGATGGTCTGTGAGGTGGTCAGGCCGTAGGATGAGTTGAAGTTCTCCTCCATTCTCTCCGGATAGACAAGCAGCGTATCGACCGCTTCGCTGAAGGTGCGCAGCATGTAGCAGAGCGCCGTGGTCGAGTCGGGCATGATGATGCGCTCAACCGATGAGTGAGAAATGTCGCGCTCATGCCAGAGAGCAACGTTTTCCATGGCCGCCAGAGAGTTTGAGCGAACTACACGGGCAAGGCCGGTAAGGCGCTCGAAGGTGATAGGGTTGCGTTTGTGGGGCATGGCAGAGCTGCCTTTTTGGCCCTTGCTGAAAAACTCTTCCGCCTCACGCACTTCCGTACGCTGCAGGTGGCGCAACTCAACCGAGAATTTCTCGATTGACGAAGCGATGATGGCCAGAGTTGTGGCAAATTCAGCGTGACGATCGCGCTGGAGAATCTGCGTTGATATGGAGGAGGGTTCAAGACCGAGTTTACGGCAGACCGCAGCTTCGATATCGGGTGAAAGGTGCTGATAGGTACCTACCGCCCCGGAGATTTTGCCGACAGAGATAATCGCCACAGCCTTTTTCATCCGGTCGAGGTTCCTGAGCATCTCCTGGTGCCATAAAAGCAGCTTCAGGCCGAAGGTGGTTGGCTCAGCGTGGATGCCGTGGGTTCTGCCCATTTCAAGGGTATATTTGAACTCTACCGCCCTCTTTGCAAGAACCTCTATGAGTTGCTCAATATCTGCAACAAGGATTTTTCCCGCATCACGCATCTGCATGGCAAGGGAGGTATCAACGACATCCGAGGATGTGAGCCCTTCGTGGATGTAGCGGGAATCGGGGCCGACATGGTTGGCGACATTGGTCAAAAAGGCAATGACATCGTGTTTCGTCTCTTTCTCAATTTCAAGAATTTCATCAACGTTGAATGCGGCTTTCTGTCGGATGGTTGCAAGCGCCTCTGCGGGTACAAGTCCAGCTTCCATACGAGCCTCAACGGCGGCAATTTCAAGCTGCAACCAGCGTTCAAATTTTGCATCATCTGTCCAGATGGCTGAAATATCTTTGGGTGAATAACGTGGGATCACTTGTTTACTTTCGGTTTAGTGTTGTTGACGGTATATTTGTGCAATATAGTGACAGGAGCCATGAAAAACCACATTTCCCGCCAAAAGCTGTTATTGTTTTCCGCTCTTGCCTGTTTCGTCACCCAGTTCATGGTATACCTGGAGGATATAGGCAAGAGCTGCATCGCGGTCGTAGGGGATGAGGCCATCTATAACCGCATTTTCCATTCTTTTTTTGATCATACCCACCATCTTCCCCGGTGTCAGGCCGAGTGTTGTCATGATATCCTCGCCGCTCAGAGGGGGGCGCCATCTGGCAAGCTGGTCTTTTTCTCCAACTTCCGCAATTTTTTCTTCAACATGGTTGAAGTTGCTCATAATCCGCAATACTTTTCTCGGATTTTTGCTGGTGACGTCGGCCCGGCAGAGGTTCATCAGATCCTGCAAATCCTCGCCTGCATCAAACATGAGCCGTCGGATGGCTGAATCAGAAATCTCCTCTTTTGAGAGGGGAATCGGGCGATGATGGAGGCGTACCATTTTTTGGACGTAGTCGAGCGGGTCGAGCGGCCAGTGCATCTGGCGGAATATTTTGGCCACGATTCTCGTACCCACGGCATCGTGGCCATGGAATGACCATCCTGCGGATTTGCTGAACCGCTTTGTGGCTGGTTTGGCAATATCGTGAAGCAGCGCAGCCATTCTAAGCCAGAGGTTTTTGGAGTGCGGAGCAAGATTGTCGATCACCTTGAAGGTGTGGAAGAGGGTATCCTTGTGCCCCAATCCGTCTACCTGTTCAATGCCAGCCATGGCCGAAATCTCCGGCAAAATCTCCTTCAGCAGTCCGGTTTCATGCAGGATAATCAACCCTTTTGAGGGTTGTGGGGAAAGCATGATTTTGAATAACTCCTGGCTCACCCTCTCTATCGAAACAATTTTGATTCTTTCGCTCATGATTTTCATTGCCTCAAGAACTTCAGGGAGCAGGGTGAAATCGAGCTGTGCCGCAAAGCGTGCAGCCCTCATCATGCGCAACGGGTCATCCGAGAAGGTCTGCAAGGGGTCAAGCGGCGTTCTGAGAATTCGCGCATTGAGATCCTCCATGCCGTAAAAATGGTCGATGATCTCGTTTCGTCCCTCCCGGTTGAGCACAAGGGCAAGTGAATTGATGGTGAAATCCCTGCGTGAAAGGTCGTCATCAAGCGTCCCGATCAGTGTTACCGGTTTTCTTGAGTCGCTGTTATATGACTCTTTGCGGGCCCCGACAAGCTCAACCTTGAAGGTACCCATCGGGTCTGAAAGCTCCAGTTGTGCGGTGCGGAAGCGCTCAAAAAGGACAAAATTTCGACCGTTCAGTTCGTCGCGTACCGCTTTTGCAAAAGGGACGGGGTCGCCGATGATCATGATATCGATATCGGTACAGGGCCTCTGCATGATCATGTCGCGGACGTAGCCGCCAACAAGATAGCAGCCGACTCCGCTTTTATCGGCCATGTCGCCGATACGGTAGAGGATTTCCGGGATGGCTGGTTGTGGGAGTGTGGTCATTACCTGTTTTGCTCTGCAATTATCAGTCATTCACGTAAGGCAGCATTGGCGGCAATTTCTTCCGCGATTTTGCCTGCAACCATGATAGCCCGTCGCCCGTCCAAAGAGCTGACTGTCGCCAGTGTGTTGTTTCTGACAGTATTGATAAAATGTTCAAGTTCGTCACGCAGCGCATTTGTTTTTGGAACGTCCGGGTTAATATGGTCAAGCACCATACCCTGCATGGTGTCATGGATTTCACCGAACTGTTCAAGTATTTTTCGTGCTGCAAAAGATTTGAGCGGATTTTTTGAGGAGGCCTCACCCTGTTTTACAAGTTTGAAAACTTCCGATTTTCCGGTTGCAAAGTCGAGCGAAGCATAGCTTTTCGGGTTATCGCAAAAAAATCGGAGCTTGCGCATTTTGTTGCGGCTCAGCCTGCTTGCCGTAACATTCGCAGTTGCACCGTTGACAAAATCGATTCTTGCGGTCGCCATGTCGAGCTCGTTGGAGAAGACCTTGACCCCTGAAGCGGCAATGGTTTTGATTTCGGAGGGGATGAGTGAGAGCACCAGGTCGATGTCGTGAATCATGAGGTCAAGCACCACAGAAACATCGGTAACCCGACGCGAAAAACCACTCAGCCGTTCAGCCTGAATATACATGGGCCGACCAATATGGGCCTCAACCGCTCGCAGTGCCGGGTTGAAGCGCTCAATATGGCCAACCTGAATGTGGACTCCATTCTCTTTTTCGAGCCTTATCAGTTCATCGGCTTCTTCAACCGTTGTGGTGATGGGCTTTTCAATAAAGAGGTGCAACCCCTCGCCGAGCAGGGTACGGGCAATCTCGTAGTGGGAGCTTGTGGTGGTGGCAATGATGGCCGCATCGCACGACTTTGCGAGGAGTTCAAGCGAGCTAAAGCTGGCGACACCATATTTTGCAGCCATCTCTTCGGCCCGCTTGGTGTCGAGATCATAGACTCCCGCGCAATGAATATCTTTCCAATCCTGTGCGATTTCCGTAAGAAGCTTTGTATGAAACTCTCCAAGCTTGCCAACTCCTATAACGCCAATATTCATAAAGTTCCTGTCTGTAGTGATAACGACGCTTGGTCAGCCATTGCTTGTTTCAGTGGCAGGGTCGAGGGCCTCAATTTTATACTTGAAGAGGCTGAATGCAATGACCGCCCCGGCAACGGTCAGAATTCCGGCGACAATATAGGGCGCATGAAAGTTCATGCCATAGAGAATACTTCCGCTGAAAGGCCCCATGATGCGGGCAAAGGAGTTGACGGACTGTGAGAGACCAAGAATCTGCCCTTGCTGCTGTTTATAGCTGTAGAGCGAAATCATGGAGAGGTTGATGGGGGCAACCAGACTGGTACCGATGGCAAAAAAGAAGAGGATGACCAACCCGAGGGAGAAGAGCGAACTCTGTGGCGCAAAAGGCACAAAAAAGACGCCGATAAAGGTAAAAATGTGGCCCCAGAAGAAAAGCTTGTGCTCGCCCAGTTTTTTGATCAGCTTCCGGATAAGACCGCCCTGCACAATGACCGACCAGATACCGACATAGGCAAAAATATAGCCGATCTGCTCGTCGGTAGCCATGAAATACTCTTTCCAGAGGAGGATTGAGGCAACCTGCATGTTGACAATGGCAAAGGTGTAGATATAGTTTGCAATCATGAGCAGTGCAAGGGGGCGCGAGCTGAAGGTCAGTTTCAGCCCGTCAACATACTCAACTCTTTTTTCCTCCAGAAAGAGGGAGAGCGATTGTCGGGGTGCGCTGTTGGCCGTCCGTTTTTTCAGAAAGCCGAACGCTATTTTCTGTGCATTTTTGTTCGACTCGGGAAGCAGAAAAACTGCAAGGATAAAGTCGATAAAAATCAGTGAGGCGGCAACATACCCAACAACAGGAATACCATAATTGTGTTTCAAAAATCCGCCAAGTACCGGGCCAATAATGAAACCTATTCCAAAAGCGGCCCCGATCATGCCCATTGCACCCGAGCGGCTTTTACTGTCAGTGACATCGGTGATGTAGGCTTGTGCTGCAGCAATGTTGGCCGACCCGATACCCGAAAGCCCTCTGGCAAAAATAAGCAGCGGAATGGTTGATGCCTGCGAAAAAACCAGATAGGAGATCGCCGTGATTAAAATACTGATCAGCATGACCGGCCGCCGGCCAATTTTGTCGCTCAGCTTGCCCCACAGAGGAGAAAAGATGAACTGCATGATCGAAAAAACCGAGGCAATCAGCCCTATCATGAAAGGACTTGCGTGCAGAAACTTGGCGTAGGTCGGCAGCAGTGGAAGCACAATTCCGAACCCGATGAGATCCAGTAAAACCGTCAGGAGTAAGATGAGCAGTGGAGAGCGCTTCATGCCGTGCATTTTGTTATTGTTCCGCTAAAGCGACAAAGATAAAAAAATTACCACCGATTCTGACAGGGGAGTATCAAAAAATCAGCGAACGGCACTCTCCTCTGGATAAATCATTTCGTGCAACTGCTTAATTCCCTCAAGCACTCTCGGCCCTGGACGAAGAAAGAGGCTGTTGTCGAGCCGATCGTACACCTGGCGGTTCCGTATTGCAGCAATGCTGCTCCAGCCAGGGCGGTTCATCACCTTCGCGGCAGCAGAGGACTCTTTGGCCATATACATGCAGGCAATCACCTGAGGGCTTTGTTCAATTACCCACTCCTGCGATATCTCAAAATAATCCTTCTCCACGACGTCACCGATATTGCGACCACCAGCGTAGGCAATAAGCGCCGAAGTATAACTTCCTTTTCCACCCGTCCAGAAAGGGTCGTCCCAGATTTCAAGATAGACGCTCTTTTTGTTCTTCTGGGCGTTTGCACTGTTTTTGAAGAGCGCAAGCCCCTCGCTGATGGAGAGAGCCAGACTGTCGGCCTCCCTTGTGTGGCCGGTCAATTTTCCCAGTCTTCGGAGGGCGGCTGGAATCTCGTCAGGGCTCTTGCAGGAGATACTCTCTCTCTGAATGCCGAGGGCCGATATCTTTTTCCCCATCTCCTCATCAGCCAGATCGACATCAATCACCAGATCAGGATGCATGGCCGCCAGTACTTCAAGCGAAGGGCGTCCAAAGCTCCCCGCAACGGGCACTTTGGCCGCTGCCGTAGGCCAGTCG
Organism: uncultured Chlorobiaceae bacterium; assembly: GCA_903838025.1. Classification (GTDB taxonomy): domain Bacteria; phylum Bacteroidota; class Chlorobiia; order Chlorobiales; family Chlorobiaceae; genus Chlorobium. The sequence continues at coordinate 2,217 of CAILXB010000078.1, read as the reverse complement.
CAGGCGGTGGTTCGGCCAATGAGCTGGTCACCAGCACCAATGGCAAAAATCATCTCCGTCAGGCTCGGCGCAAGGCTGACGATGGTAGGCTTGCTGGTGGCGACACGCGGCTTTTCATTTTGCTTTTGTGTGCATCCTGCCGCCAGAAGCAGGAGGAGTGATAAACAAACCGGAAGGAGGCGAAGGCGATCAGGCTTGAAGTTGTTGCGCATAGTGCGGAATGGTCTGAAGATTTTCATGTCGAGGGTTTTCCAGTGCATTGTATTCATGGCCGGTGGTGAATTCTCTTCATCATAAGGATTTTGGGTGGTTCTCCCAAAAAACAGCAATTCGCACCCGCAGATCTACTCAACGTGATATTGCCCACCATCCTCGAAAAACGAGGTACCCTTGCTGACAGAACCCAAGGTATTTACCTCACCGACGACCTTCTTGATGTACACAAGCCGACATTTGGAGCATAAAAACCGGTAATTCTTTCGCTGATCCTTTTTTATTGTCCTGTTTCAGCAATATCTTGCGTGTAGATGAGGATGCAAACGGGAGTTATTGGTTTGGCTTGTTGAAGGATGAAAACAGAGCTGTAATCAAAAGGTATCTACGTATTCTCTTATTGGACAGACATTTTTAGGCTGAAAGTAAAAAGATAGTGCTAATCCACTAAAAAGAGTTTAAAATGCCCAACCAAGCAAAGGTTTATCAACGGGATTTGATCAAAGAAATTAATACGGTTCCCCCGGAGTATTTTCCGAATTTGCTACAAATGATTCGGGATTTTCGAGAAACTGTTATGTTCAATTCACTCTCTCAAGGAGAGTTGAGCAAGAAAGGGAATCGGTATCCATTGAGAGGGCTCCCATTTATTTACATTGATCCCACAGAACCCGTTGCAATTGACGATTGGGAGGCGCTTCAATGATTATCCTTGACACGCATATTTGGGTCAAGTGGGTTCTCGATGAAAGTCAACTCCCATCCGTGTTGTGTGATAAAATTCGTGAATATGAAACAGATGGTCTTGGTGTCAGTGTGATTTCTTGTTGGGAAGTGGCCAAATTAATTGAGGTAAAGAGGCTTTCGTTTGAAATTGATGTAGAAGATTGGATAACTCAGGCGTTAAGTTATCCAGGTATTCAACTGATTGAATTTTCACCACGTATTGCAGTAGAGTCAACACAACTGCCCGGTGAATTTCACCGCGATCCGGGTGATCAAATTATTGTAGCAACAGCTCGTGTTCATGATTGTCCATTGTTGACAATGGATAAAAAAATTCTCGATTACAAACACGTGAAGTTAATCCAATGAGATAATGCTGATAAAAAATGCAGCCGACGTAAAAACGTGCGGCACGTAGAGGCGCACGATCAAGCAGGCAAGAGCGATAATTCAACTTTTGCAGAAGGGTGTTAAAGGCAGGGTATAAAAAAAAACGCCCCCAACCAGGTTGAAGGCGTCAGGCCGGAGATGCTCTCTCTGGTGATGCTAATGGTTCAAATATAAGCATTGTTTCACGCATGACAACAGAAAACCAGACCGAGCAAGGTCTGATCGAAAAACTCCAGGATCTCAAATACAGCTACCGCCCCGACATCCGCGACCGGGACGCACTGGAACAAAACTTCCGTGAGAAATTTGAGGCCCTCAATCGGGTCCACCTCACCGATGCCGAGTTTGCCCGGCTGCTCGATCAAATCGTCACCCCCGACGTCTTCGCCGCCTCTCGCCATCTGCGCCAGCGCAACAGCTTCGACCGCGACGACGGCACACCACTCTTCTACACCCTCGTCAATATCAAGGAGTGGTGCAAAAACAGCTTTGAGGTGGTCAACCAGCTCCGCATCAACACTAACAATAGCCATCACCGCTACGATGTGTTGCTTCTCATCAACGGCGTGCCGGTGGTACAAATCGAGCTAAAAACCCTCGCCATCAGCCCGCGCACAGCAATGCAGCAGATTGTCGAGTACAAAAACGACCCCGGCAACGGCTACAGCAAAACCCTGCTCTGCTTTTTGCAGCTCTTCATCGTCAGCAACCGCACCGACACCTGGTACTTCGCCAACAACAACAGTCGCCACTTCAGCTTCAACGCCGACGAGCGCTTTCTGCCGCTCTACCAGTTCGCCGGAGAAGACAACAAAAAAATCACCCATCTCGACAGCTTCGCTGAAAAGTTCCTCGCCAAATGCACCCTCGGCGAAATGATCAGCCGCT
>CAILXB010000077.1 GCA_903838025.1 uncultured Chlorobiaceae bacterium | reverse complement strand
GTTATGGATGAGCGGAGAGTATGAATAATCAACGGCACGACCGATAAGTCCGAGGATTTTTGTCGCTCTCTTCATGCAATTCCGAGCATCCGACGCACAGAATCCTGCTGATAGAGCTCTGGAAAGGTGCTTTGAAACAGCTCTTTTTTTTCCGGGTCAATCTTGAATGCCTTGCTCAACGCCTTGAGTGTACTGAGTTTATCGCCCATGGCAAAATAGGCTGCGGCGATTTCAAAGTGCGCATCGGCCGACAACGGCTGAAGCTTGAGTGATTGCTGCAGCGCATCAATGGAGGCATTGATCTGGCCAGCCTCCCTGAGCACGATGGCAAAATCGACCCATATCTGAGGATTTTCATGATCAAGCGTCATGATTTGCTGGTAAGTCGCAATGGAGGTTTCAAGATCGTTAAGATTGTACTCTATCTCCGCCTTGAGCAGGAGGAACTCGACGCTTTCGGGCGCCAACTTCAGAGCCTCCTTTGTAGCTGTAAAAGCCTCTTCGTACTCATCAAGCGCTTCGTGGCAGCAGGCAAGGGCAAACCATGCGTCACCGAAATCACTGCTCAGCTCTATGCAGCGGCGGTAGCAGATAATACCCTCGGTGTACTCTTCAAGCTCTTCGTAGGCAATGCCAAGGTTATAAAGTGCGTTGATATCGTCAGGGTCGTACTCCAGTGTTTTCAGATAGCTCTCAGCCGCCTCCTCAATGCGCCCGGTAATGGCCAGAACGTTTGCCCGGTTATACCAGGCCGAACTGAAATCATCGGAAATGGCTATGGCCATGTCGTAACAGTCGAGCGCCTCGTCGTAGCGCTTCATTTTGCTCAGTACAAGGCCGTTATTGTACCACGCATTAATATTGTACGGGTCATAATCGTGTGTTTTGCGGTAGCATGCCGTGCTCTCCTCAAGCTTGCCAAGCACATCCTTGCAGTAGGCAAGTTCATACCACGCATCGGCAAACTCCGCATCAAGCGTAAGGGCGTATTCAAAATTCGATTCTGCTTCTTCAATCTGCTCAAGCCGCTGCAGGATAATGCCCCGGTAGTAGTGATATTCCTTTTCAATCAAGGAGTCAACAATCATATCGTCAAGCTCCCTGATCGCCTCTTCGTGGTCGCCGGTATTGAACCAGGCAAGCGCCAGATTCAGGCGCATTTCGCTGTCCATAGGGCTGAAGACCGCAGCCTTCTGAAAGGCTTCAAGAGCCTCTTCAAAAGAGCCGTTGAGGGTCAGGCAGTTGCCGAGGTAGAACCAGCTCTCAGTGTTCGAGGGCGCTATTTCAGCAAGACGACGTGCAACGGCAAGCGCCTCAAGCTGGAACCCCTCCTCATTATATTGGACGATACGCTCAAGCAGATCCTCCGAATCAAACATCGAATCAAGACCGTCAAGGTCGGGCTGTTCTCTTCCTGATGCACCCGTTGGGTAATGGCGGTTATCGTCGAAAAAATCAGGCACATTCATAAGCAATCGTAAAGAGTTTCTTTAGTTCACCGCGTCGCGGCACACAAGACCAAATATAACAGAATTTTCTTAACAAAAATATTCCGGAGCGCGGGCAGGGGCGAGAAAGAAAAGAATCATGGATGGTAAAAACAGTAGAGAGCCTCCGCTATTTTTTTGCCTGCTGCCGTCGTCAGCTCCTCAAGGGTTGCTCGGGCCACACCATCAATGGAGCCAAAGCGCTCAAGCAGCATGAATGCCGTTTTCTCACCAATACCTTTGATCGTCGTAAGTTCTGTTTTCAGTGTTCTTTCCGATCTCAATTGACGGTGATAGGTGATGGCAAAGCGGTGAGCCTCATCGCGTAGTTGCTGGAGCAGTTTGAGTGCCGGAGAGGTCTTTGGCAGATTAAAGGGGTCTCGAGCCTGTGGCGTAAAGATCTCCTCAATGCGTTTTGCCAGACCGATAACGGGAATGGAGAGCTGGAGAGCAGTCAGGGTGTGAAAAGCGGTATTGACCTGCCCTTTGCCGCCATCGACCACAATAAGGTCAGGCCAGGGAAGCGTGGTTGCAAGCGATCCGCTGTACCGCCGCCGGATAACCTCCTCCATGGCGGCATAGTCGTCTGAGCCCTCAAAACTTTTCATTTTAAATTTCCGGTAATCCGCTTTTTTCGGTTTTCCCCGTTCAAAACAGACCATAGAACTTACATAATCGGTGCCTTGAAGATGGGAATTGTCGAAACATTCAATCCGCAGGGGGAGTTTTGGCAGATGGAGTAGTTCGCGGAGGGCGGTCAGACCGTAGTGCTCGCGCACCGCTTCGCCCCGTTTTTGTTTCTGTATCAGATACTCCTCCAGATGGTGGCGGGCATTCTGTCGGCACATCTCGACCAGGTGGGCTTTTTCGCCGATTTGAGGCACCACAAATCGAATCATTTTTTTCTCCGTACCTTCATCGCGCTGCTTTTCCTGAATGAAAGCTCTCAGGGTCTCCTCCTCGTCGGTACCAAGGGGCTCCTGAAGCAGAATTTCATCAGGCACAAGCTCAAGAGTTTCGAGATAATATTTTTCCATTACCCTTGCCTGCAATCCGGCATCACTCTCTCCTGTGGTGTTGCTCATGTAAATGTGCTGCGAGCCAAGCAGTTTGCCCTCCCGAATTTTAAAGATGACGCCACAGCCATCCTCCTCTCCGGTGGCAACGGCAAAAACGTCCCGGTCGAGACCATCACCCGCCACCACCTTCTGCCGTTCTGCGTAACGCTTGAGGCTTTCCAATTGAGTTTTTATCTCCGCCGCCTGCTCGAATTTCAGCTCACTGGCAAAAAGCTGCATCGTGCTGGTGAGCGAGCGTATCATGGTGGAAGTCTTGCCCTTCAGGAGACGAATAATCTCTTCGATCATGAGGAGATACTCCTCTTCCGCCTGCCGCCCTTCACATGGCCCCTTGCACTTATGGATGTGGTAGTCGAGGCAGACCTTGTATTTTTTTGCTGCAATATTTTCTTCGCTCAGGTGGTGCTTGCAGCTTCGCAGCGGAAAAATGGAGCCGATAAAATCAAGAATTGAGTGGAGCTGACGGGATTCTGTATAGGGGCCAAACCATGTTGAGCCATCCTTTCTCCGCTGGCGGCTGATGAGAATACGGGGGAAGGGCTCGTTGGTGATGACAAGGTAAGGGTAAGTTTTGTCGTCTTTGAGGTTCACGTTGTAGCGCGGCTTCAGCTCCTTGATCATGTTGTTTTCCAAAATCAGCGCTTCGACCTCCGAAGAGGTAATAATGAGCTCGAAATCCGCAATATGGGTGACAAGCACCAGCGTTTTGCCATAGAGCTGTTGCCGGTTTCTGAAATAGGAGCGAACCCGGTTGCGGAGGTTTTTTGCCTTGCCAACATAGATCACCCGGCCACTTGCATTTTTGAACTGGTAGACACCTGGAGAGGGTGGCAGCGTAGCAAGTTTTTCGGCAAGAGCTTTTTTTAAGTCGGTGAGCTCTGTAACGTCATCTTGAATATCCATCAGTCAAAAGGGGTTGTTTTTTCTCTTTCCCCGAAAACAGGAAAAGCCGCACGAAAGATGCGGCTTTTCCTTGAGAAAAAAGAACAGGTGCTGGTTTTTATGGCTATGCAATCACGTCATACTCACCTTTCAGTGCAAACACTCCGAAAGTAATGAGGCTGAATGAGATAATAGGCATAAGAACAACAATGACGATCGACCAGAAAATCCAGTTCTCTTCACTGGGTTTTGCGGCGATCTCTTTCATGGCTTGCATGATCACCAGCGGGATAATACCAACACCCATGAGTGACCAGACAATCCCGAACAACTTTTTTATTAGTGACATAATGGATCAAATTAAAAGGTTCTTGGTTATTCAACGTCCATGTTGTTGGTTTTGTTGGAGATGTACAGCATTCCAATCACAAAGCTTACGCTTGCAATCAGTATCGGATACATGAGACCGGCAAGCGGATCTGCAGGCGGCAGGCCTGGTGCCGGACGGGTTGCTTCAACAAGACGGGTTGAAATAAGCGGGACCAGACCGCCGAAGACGCCGTTGCCGATATGGTAAGGCAAAGACATCGAGGTGTAGCGGATGCGGGTCGGGAAAATTTCAACCAAAAATGCAGCAATCGGGCCGTAGACCATGGTGACAAAAATAACCTGAATCAAGACAAAGCCAATCATCTTGTAGTAGGAGTCCTGGGAAAGGGTTACCTCCTTTTTTGTCTCGGGCTTCAGTTTGTCGGCCGCAGCAAGTTCAGCTTTTTTTACAGGATCGAGTGGGACGGTTAATTTGACGGTCTCCTTGTAGGTTGTGCCATCTTCATAAGATTTTTTAGTAATCTTTGTGGTGACGGTGTCGGTGCCTTTCACAGCCTCTTTGGTTTCGACGGTTGTTTTGTCAACCATCTCAACTTTCGTTTTGAGTGCAGCCTCGTCATACATTGCCTGATAAATAGGTTTGTAGGAGATGACCGCGATAAACATACCAGCCATCATGATATACTTCCGTCCAATTTTGTCGGAGAGTGCACCAAAGACAATGAAGAATGGTGTGCCGATAAGCAGGGCGATCGAAATAATCACGTTGCTCTGTACAAACTCAACGTTACAGGCATTCTGCAGGAATGAGAGTGCATAGAACTGACCGGTGTACCAGACTACACCCTGACCGGCGGTTGCACCAAGAAGAGCGATAAGCACCATTTTCAGGTTATCTTTTTTCTTGAAGCTCTCGGCCAGCGGGTTTGCGGAGGTTTTGCCCTCTTTTTTCATTTTCACAAACATCGGTGATTCCGACATTCTCATGCGGATAAAGACCGAAACTCCAACCAGGAGCGATGAAAGGATAAAGGGAATGCGCCATCCCCAGTCAGAGAAAGTTTCAACGCCAAGCGTCTGGCGGACAACAAGAATGACACCGAGCGCCAGAAAAAGGCCCAAGGTTGCCGTTGTCTGAATAAAGCTGGTCCAGAAGCCCCGTTGCCCGGCTGGAGAGTGTTCGGCGACATAAGTGGCCGCACCGCCATACTCACCTCCAAGAGCAAGACCCTGCAGGAGTCGTAAAATGAAGACAATTGCCGGAGCAAAAAAACCGATCGTTTTATAGCCGGGAACAAGACCGATAGCAAAGGTGGAACCGCCCATGATCACCAGGGTCACAAGAAAGGTGTACTTCCGTCCGATAAGGTCACCAAGGCGCCCGAAGAAGAGTGCGCCGAAAGGCCTGATAACAAAACCTGCGGCAAAGGTAGCCAGGGTGGCAAGCAGAGCCGCCGTCGGATTGTCTTTTGGAAAAAACTGTTCGGAAATTATTTTTGCAAGAGTACCGAAGATATAAAAGTCATACCACTCGATGAGCGTACCGACCGAAGAAGCAGCAATAACCCGTCGGGTGCTGGAGACCTCTTCGGTTTGGGAAACGTTTGTGACATTTTGTGCCATAAAAGTTTTCTTTGATTGTTAGAAAAAAAATGTAATGCAATTAACTTATTCGTGTTGCGCAATCGCTAATTGATAAACTCATGCTCGTTCTCCTTGACCACAAGCACCGGACATGGAGCGCGCCGGATCACATGTTCAGCAACGCTGCCGAGAATCATGCGTTTCAGGCCGCGACGGCCGTGTGAGCCCATGATAATGACGTCAGCCTCCTGCCTTTTTGCATAGTCGAGAATGCACTCTTCGGCAAATCCTTCATAGATGACATAATCGGCCACAATGCCCGCCATTTTCTCCTCTTCGATCAGTGCAGCAAGTTTCTGTTCTTCTTCGGCACGATCCTTTTCAAGACCACGAGAATAGGTGATGGTTGGGTCGTTTTCGATAACGCCGACAAGAAAGACTTTTCCGTTGGAGAGTCTTGCAAACTCGTTGGCGTACTGCAGCGCCTTGCGCGACAATTCGGAAAAATCAACCGGGCAGATGATTTTTTTAATGGTAATCATAGTACCGTTGTTGTATTTAAGTTATTGGAATAATTGAATATAATGATGTATTAGCAAAAAGAACAGTATAACTGGCCTTCCAGTCAGACACTTCGTGGGCCTTTGATGGGCATGCCGGATATTCAATACGAAAAACTGAACTTCAGATAAAAAGGAACAGAACCCACCATTGCAGCATAAAGGGAGCGGTCTGTTTGCGTACGCTATCGACGAATATTCTTTGCCAATATCGTAAAAAAAAATAAATAAACGCGTAATGTATCAATTGTTACCAGCAGGATTGGAGCCCGCGAAACAAAAATAACCAATAAAAGATGTACCGGGGAAAAAAAGCCGCAGTTGCCTGCGGCCATTTTCATTGTAACCTTCTGATTTAGAAGGTTACGGTCGCATAGAGCTCACCGCGAAGCTGGTTGATGCGGTCTGAATAGAGAGCAGTAACCTCTCTTCCGCTTGCCCGGTAGCGAACGGTCGGAGTCAGGCTGAATGTTCCGGTTGCTGACTCGTGTACCTTGATATTGTACTGTGCCCATAAAAAGGCGTTGCTGTAGGTAGTCTCTGGAGCACTTGATCCAATAGGATTTGAACGGTCTCTTGTTCTGTTGTAATCGACCCATGCCGTGACAGGACCGGATTCCCCTTTTACTCTAAGGAGGTAGCCATCGTAGTCGACATTGGTAGCAACAGTACCTTTCATACCTTTCGTGTCTCTGCAGATGGTGTAGAAGCCGCTGAGGCCGATTTTCGATTTTCCGGCAGGAATGGAGATGTTTGCCCCTGCGGTGTTCGGTGAAATCTTCTGATAGGTATTGCCCTGCGCATCGGTCAGTGTAATAAGTGCCTGCGGCTCAACCGTGACATCTCCGATGTTTGTTTTGTAAGAAAGATTGAGCAAATAACCGTCATTGAAGAGACCATCACCGGTAGCCGGAGTGTTTTCAATGGTGGAATTGTTGTCGAGAACAACAATTGTTGCGTTCAAATCACCACAGCCAACTTTTGTGCCATAGTTGAGGCCGAAGACACGATCAAAGTTCCAGGTAGCAACAGGAATATCAACAGCATAGACTCCTGCTGAGGTAAATGATGTCGGTACCGGATAAAGGGTAAGGTCATAAATCGGGTTATTGACACTGTTCAGAGGAATACGGCCCAGCATATAATGCGAATCTTCAAGATTTCTACCAAAGTAGAAGTTTGATACTTCGATAGGATTTCTTTCGGTGTTAGTCGCAGCTACAGTCTGCCATCCACCCGCAACACCTTCATTCTGCATCATGCTCTTGAAGAAATAGCCGCTGCCAAGATCAGCAGATGTTTTCAAGCGAATTCTGTACTGTGTTTTAAGATCTTTAGCAGTGGTTGAATTGTCGTACTGAATCCTCTCTCGCACTGCCGCATCGCCAGTAATTTTAAGTTCAGCCGATGCCGGGGATGCGTATGACAAAACTGCAAGCATTGCAGCAAGTGAAAGCATTTTTTTCATCTGTGTTCTCGTTTAGGTTGTGTGTGTGTTAACAAAAAAAACAGTTCCTGACACCATGAATTATTGTAAAATGGAATCAGAAACAGAACTGCTTTGTTATCATACTGTAAATGTAATAAAAATATTATTAAATGAACAAGTGTGATCGTTCACTTCCAGATAGAGATTTTTTTTACATCGCTCTACTGCACGCAGTATACATTAAAAGACCGTCAATACGTTAATATTTTTAGAGATCAATAATGAATCCTGCCGACGCAAAGCTTTCGGGGCGGTAGAAATACATGCCATGGCGACTCATTCCTGAAAAATAGTTGCAGGCGATCCTGACTTTTTCGAGCCCAATCTGGTTGAGACGCCAGCCAGCCTGCAGGTTCCATGTGCCCCGGAATCCTCTTGTCTCTTCAAGTGACGATTGCCAGATTGGGAGTAGTTTGAAGTCTGCAGCGAGGTAGGTATTGTCGGATGTGGAGAGTTCTGCACCTGCCTGGAACGAGTGACGATTGATTCCCCCAGGAATGGTGTGGTAAAGGTACTGGTATCCCCCATAGACCCGGTGCGTTGGTGAGCTGAGTGCTACAATCAGATTGACAAATTCCCGACTGTAGGTAAAGGGAATTTTGCCACTCCAGTCTGCTTCCTGGATCCAATCGTGGGTTGTCGCATCATAGTGGCCATCTTCAAAATGGGCTGAAATGTGGCTGATCCTTATTTTTCCGCTCAACTCGTCAAAAGGAAGTTTTCCGATGCTGACCGGTTGTTTCCAGCTTGCGTTGATACCGAAGAGATAATCGATTGCGTCAACCGGGAACTTGAAATTGTCGCTGCGCTTCAAAAGAGACCAGGTGGCAAAATCAACACCTGCCGCAAAATTGTTGCTTTTGCTTTGGTAGAGATCAGCCGATTTGCCGATATCGAGTTGCAGTTGGCGGTTTTCAAGCGAAGGCATAACGGCAATTCTTGGTTCCATCGGGTCGGCAAGGAGTGGCTTGAAGAGCGTATTGAATGTAGGATTCAGTAAAGGTTCTGCTGGAGCGTTGTTCATGGTGATCAGGAACATCGCTGACAGAATAAAGAGTGTTCTGCTGAGATGGTATCGGTTTTTCATGGCGAAGAGTTGATGAGTTAGCGAGCGACAGTCAAAAGGCAAGAGAGTTGTTTTATTCGTCAAGAAGAGTTTTCAGTACCGCCATCCGTACCGCAACACCATTGGTCACCTGCTCCAGCAACATGCTTTTTGAATAGCCCGGTGGCTGTATGCGGTCGGCAACATTGTTGGATATTTCGATTTCGCGATTGATTGGGCCGGGATGAAGCACCAGTAAATGCTTCTGTACCCGTTCAAGCCGTTCATCGGTGAGGCCGTAATGGACAGAATACTCCTCAAGCGAGGGCAGATAGCCTCCTGTAGCCCGCTCCAGTTGCAGGCGAAGCACAATTGCGGTGTCGGCCCAGGCAATGGCCTGATCGAGATTGGTGAAGAGGCTGACGCCAAGCCGATCGGCATCGGGAGGCATGAGGGTGACCGGGCAGCAGAGGCCAACCTCCGCACCGGCAGTTAGGAGTCCATAAATATTTGAACGGGCAACCCTGCTGTGCAGCACGTCACCAATAATAATGACCCTAAGCCCTTCAATTTTTCCAAAATGGTCGCGGAGCGTGAACATGTCGAGCAGTGCCTGTGTCGGGTGCTCATGTGATCCGTCTCCGGCATTGATGACGTTTTTGGAGGTAATTGTGGTGATGAGGTCGGCTGCTCCTGAAGAGGGATGGCGCAAAATAAAGGCATCCACTTGCATAGCTTCAAGGTTTTTGATGGTATCGCTTAGGCTTTCCCCCTTGCTGACACTGCTTGATGAGGCGCTGAAGTTCAGTGTACCTGCACCAAGGTGGCGAGCGGCTATTTCAAAAGAAAATCGGGTGCGGGTTGAGTTTTCAAAAAAAACCAGAGCAATGCGCTTGCCCTGAAGAGAGTGCTCAAAAGAGGGATTGGCGGTGGTCAACTCCTTTTTAAATCCGGCGGCCATGTTAAGTATGCCGGTGATGTCGCTGGCCGGGAGATTGCATAATCCAGTAAGGTGTTTCAAATCCGACAGGTAGTTGTGGCTGTTCTGAAAGATATTTTTTCAAAGGTACAAAAAATTCATGATCAAAAACTACCCCGCGTGAGTTCTGATGAAGAGATTTCTGCTTTTGCGGCACACTCTCTTATATTACCATCATGCTTGCTGAAGCAGAAATGGGCGTGGGCGATGGTTTTTGCACCGGTTCATGAGTAGGTCGTAATATGGTTAAAACTAAAATTACAAAGGGTTATGGGTTTTGTAGAAGCTGTCTGTATCAGTACAGAAAAGGGAACCATAAAAAAAGTTGTCAGTCAGATAGTGCTGAGGCCGGGGTGGGGAATAGAGGGTGATGCCCACGCGGGGGATTGGCATCGGCAGGTCTCAATTCTTGCAGGCGAGAGTATTGACCGGATGCGAAAAAAAATGGCGGAGCTTGACCACGGCATGTTCGCTGAAAATATTGTAACAAGGGGTGTCGATCTTTCAGGCATCATCGTTGGTGATGTTCTGCGGGTCGGCGATTCGGTTCTTCTTGAGATTACCCAGATCGGCAAGGAGTGCCATAATTCAGGGTGTGCCATACAAGTGGCCACCGGAGAGTGCATTATGCCAAAGGAGGGAATTTTTTGTAAGGTCGTGCAGGGCGGGATGATTGTGCCGGGTATGGCGATCAGGTAAATCTTTTTACCCTCCAATCTCCGACATGCTGGTTCTGACGGCATTTCTGGCAGAGTGTTTGCCATCTTCGGGTTTCTGTTCTACAGCTTTCCTGAAAAGATTGACCAAAGCCTGATCGCTGGCGTTACTGCGCAGCAGCGGAAGCAGATCTAATCCTTTTTTGTCATAGAGGCAACTGATAATTTTGCCATCTGAAGTGATGCGGATCTTGTTGCACTTGCTGCAGAAATTTCTTGTAAATGCAGGAATGAGGGCAATTGATCCTTTGTGCCCGGGCAAGGTATAGCTGAAATACTCGGTTGCAGAGCCTGTGAGGGTCTGAAGATCGGGATAGTGAGCGTTTAGCAACTCCTGGATTTTATCGGCGCTGAGAAATCGTCCGGTTCGCCAGATTTGATTGTCGTCAAAGGGTTGCAGCTCCATAAATCGTAAGGTTATGGCATGATCTCTGGTGAAATCAACAAAGCGGCTTATCTCATCACTGTTGATATCGCGCATGAGTACCACGTTGAGTTTCACGGCAATATGCTCAGTGTCGAGCAGTTTGTCGAGATTTTCCCGTACCCGATGGTATTCGTCGCGTCGTGTTATGGTGTGATATTTTTGGCGATCAAGCGTGTCTATACTGAAGTTGATGGCGTCAATGCCAGCGTCAATCAGGGCAGGAAGAGTACGGTCGAGCAGAAGGCCGTTGGTTGTGAGGCCCACAGTTGTTATGGCGCTGTTTTTTTTCGCCTCGCCAACCAGTTCCGCAATATCCTTGCGCAGAAGGGGCTCTCCACCGGTAAAACGTACCTTGGTAACGCCAAGGCTGGCCAGCACCTTCATGATGGTGACAATTTCCACTTTGCTCAATAGAGAGAGCGCCGTTGCCCTCTCTTCATGTGCCTCACTCATGCAGTAGGAGCATCTCAGGTTGCACTGTGAAGTGACGGCAATGCGGACATAGTCTACAGAGCGGTGGAATGTATCGACAAGGGAACTCCGGGAGGCAGTGCTCATGCTGAAGAGATAAATTCTTAATATAATCGGTTCTGAAGAAAAAAGGCGCTGCTCTTTTTATGGTGAGCCAGCGCCTTTTTTACTCCGACCTTTGTCTTGTCGAGAAGCAAAAAAAAGGAAGATTTGAGGTGTGTAGAAGGAGCTTTTTTGGACACTCTTTATGAAAAGTGAATGCCTCGCTGGTCATCAGGATCGTTGATATTTTGCAGTGCGTCGCCTTTTTGCAGCACAAGTTCCATGATGCGCGACTCGTTGAGAAAAGCTGCGAGTGAATTTTCTCCGTTGCTGTGCCGGAGAAGAAGTCGGTTGCGCGATTTTGGTTCATAACAGGCACAGAGCGGCTCAATGCGGCCCGAATGAGGATTCCGGTATGCGGTTGCAAAGCGCAGGGGATTGCGCTCTGAAGAGAGTTGCCGGATGGTGGCTTCATCAAGAAAAGGGAGATCACATGCGGCAACAACCCATGCGGCATCGGGCGAAGAGCGTTGAGCGGAGAGCAGCCCCCCCAGAGGCCCGATGCCAAGGTAAGCGTCGGTGATGAGTGGTAGACCGAAATTGCGGTATTTCTCTGCCTGCTCTTCCCGGCAGGAGATAAAGACTTCAGAGCATTGCTCTTGCAGGAGCTTCGCAGTGTGAACAAGCTGGTTGGTTGCATGGTATTCAAGGAGCGCTTTGTCGCACCCCATGCGTAAACTGCGACCGCCAGCCAGTACCAGACCATGCAGTGGCCGCTCTTTCAGCGCACGGTCAAGCAGGAGTGTTTCAATAAAGCTGGCGATGGCGCCGATGGTATCCCGCTGAAAAAGGGGAATGCCGAAAGCGGGATAGCCAGCCGGATCGTCTGGTACGATGAGTGCCGCAACATTGGTGATGCCGCCACTCTTGACGAGGTCGAGTATTTTGCGTTCAGAATCGACCACGAGAAGTTTTTGCAGGGGAAGCTCCTTGAGCCCTTCAACAATGAGCAGGTCGTGCTCTGCAAATGCGTGACGCTCAAGCAGTGTACCTGTGCCCGAGCCGGTGATAACTGCTTTTTTTTCAGGATCAAAAATCATCACCGTGTCGGCCCCCGCCTGACGGACTACCCAGGAATCCTTTCCTTCACGGTCGATCTCAAAGCGGTGGCAGCCATGTTTGTAGTAGGCAATGGAATGCTGCAGAGAGAGGTGGCGAACCACCTCTTTGATGAGGGTTGTTTTTCCTGAACCGGAATAGCCACAAAAGGCTATTTCAAAAGGGTGAAAAAGCATGATGTTACCGGTTTGACCAGGGAAGCATGGTGCAAAGTACCCGAAAACCCTTCAAAAGCGCCTCTCCGGATGGTTCTGCTTCGATAAGGCAGTTTGAGCCAACGACAGAGGTGATCATGTGTGACTCAACTTTTGGCGACGATTTGCACAAAAGCTGACCCTTTTCAGCCCACACACTTCCAAGAAGAAAACGGTGGCGCTTTTTATCGGAAGGGAAGGGTTCGGCAAGAGCCGCATGGAATTTTTCAGGCACCGACTTTCCTGCCAGGGCACAAAGCGCTGGCACGCAATACTCAACAAAGCAAACCAGTGCGGAGACCGGGTTGCCGGGGAGGGAAAAAACCGCTTTCCCTTCATTGGAAGAGCCGAAATAGAGGGGTTTCCCCGGTTTTTGAGCAATCTTCCAGAACTTTTTTGTTACTCCAAGTGCCGAGAGCTCCTCCTGGACAAAGTCATACTCTCCGGAAGAGATTCCTCCCGCCGTAATAAGCAGGTCACATTTGCCGAGCGCCAGCTCCAGCACCTCCCGTAACAACCCTCTTTCATCAGGGGCATGGCGAACCATGACTGGCTCAATACCGATTGAGCGGCAGGCCGATTCAAGCAGAAAGCGGTTACAGTTATAGATCTCTGCACCGGAAAGCTCTTCACCGGGGTTGCGCACCTCATCACCAACCGTGACAATCGCAACTCTCGGCTTTTTGTGTACCGGAGCTGATGCAAAGCCGAATGAGGCAAGCACAGCAATTTCAGAGGGAGTGAGCGTGACCCCTTTCTGGAGCACAATTTCATCCAGAGCTACCTCTTCACCGCTGTACCGCACATTGGCCCCCTTTTTCGATGCCTTGTAGATTTCAACACATTCAGAGCCGAAGCCGCTGCTCTCTTCAAAGGCCACCACGGTATCCGCCCCTTCCGGCATCGGTGCACCCGTCATAATCTCCGCACAGCATCCTGGAGCAACTGGCAAGGTAGAGAGTGTGCCCGCCGGAATCTTCTCGGTAACATGGAGGCGAACCGGGGCCTCCTTTGAAGCGGTGGAGATATCACTCCACTTGAGGGCAAAGCCGTCCATGGCCGAGTTGGTAAAACGGGGGAGCGAAAAGGGTGCTCTCACTTCCCGGGCAAGAACCCTTCCTTGCAGTTGGCCAAGCGGCAACTCCTCCATGCCCAACGTCGTAACTGATTGACTGATGAGGCGGTGAGCCTCTTGAACGGTGATCATCATGGGTGTCCCTCTCCTTTCATCATGGCAAAAGCGTGAAACAGAGCAGGCACAAGCAATTCAATGGCATCGCTTGCTGCGCCGGTGCTTCCGGGCAGGCAAATCACCATCGAAGAGCCCACCATCCCTGCGGCAAGCCTCGAAAGCATGGCCGTCCTTGTTTTTCCCTGTCCCCAGTTAAAAAGCGCAGCCTCAATTCCCGGCAATCTACGTGAAAATTTTGGAAGCAGGGCGTCTATGGTCACATCACGGGGCCCGAGACCCGTTCCTCCGGTTGTGACAATAAGCTCGATACCTTCCGCCCTCCACTCATCAATAACAGCAATAATCTCCTCCTCATTGTCAGCAATGACTTTCACCTCCCCTATCGGGCAGCCAGCAGCCTCAAACCCTTCTCGCAGCAGTTGACCCGACCGGTCGATAGCATGGCCGGAAGAGATGGAGTCCGACAAAACAAGAATTGATGTTTTCGGTCTGTACCCGTCCGTTGTGTGAGACTTTCCGCCGGTTTTTTTGTCAACTCTTATTCCACCAATCTCCATGCTCTTGTCGACCGCTTTGCACATGTCATAGATGGTCAGTGCGGCAACCGATACCGCCGTCAACGCCTCCATCTCTACCCCGGTTGCCTCTTTTGTTTTCACCGTCGCAACAATGTTGATGCGCTCTTTTTGGACGTCAAAAGCAATATCAGCCCAAGAGAGATTGAGCTGGTGGCAGAGGGGAATAAGGTGGGCCGTATTTTTTGCCGCCATAATACCGGCAAGCTTGGCCGTTGTCAGAACATTGCCCTTGGGCAGGCCATCACGGGAGAGTAGTTCAATGGTTTCCGGCTGCATGAGAATGAAACCGGAAGCCTTTGCACTTCTGAGTGTACCGGGTTTCGCGGAAACATCGACCATGGCAATGTTTCCGTTGTTGTCAATATGGCTAAAATCCATCACATTTATTCGCTTTTGCATCTTCGTTATACTCTCTCTCCAGCCCTTTCCTGGTGGAATTCTTTTGAAAGATTTTTGTTCATCCTTGGAACCTGGTAGAACCTGGATTATGTAGTAAACTCCTGAACGGAGAAAAATTGGCTCAATAAAAAAGGAGGCACAGGGCCTCCTTTTTTATTGCAAAGTGTTATGGATCAGAAGTTCACCCTAAGACCAAGCAGTGCACTGTGACTTGATAGAGACGGGAAATTAACGGTTGTAAAGTAGCGATACCGAGCATCAATCATTATCTTGTCACCGATTGGTGCTGCAATACCGGCACCAACCTGGTATGCAAGGTTGGTTTGGCGGGTTGTTCCAACATAAGTTGCTGACGCTTCAGCAACGCCAACACCTCCAGTTGCATAAAGATCAGCACCGCCAAGGTCAAGGTCGTAATAACCATTGCCCATGATCGTAAGAACTCTTGCATCATACGTGGTGTATTTCATGCCATTGTTCTGGTAACCCAACTCAGCTTCGATCCGATTGGTGCCGTAGTCACACCCAACAGCAGCAGTCGTCGACCAACCAGTGTTCAACGCGCCGTCATTAATTCTTGTGACCCCACCAAAAGCGCTTGCATACCTTTCAGCAGCCTGTGTTGGCGCAGCCAAAAGAGTCAATCCTAAAGCCGCGATAAGTAGTGAGTAAGTGTTTTTCATTATTTCCCCTTTATATTTATTTAATTGAACAGCACGATAGTCTGTCTTGTACAACACAGCATGAATTTATATAATTCACTTCAAACCACAAAATGCAGTAATAAAAATTAACCGCGAACCCTTGAACTCAGCCATGTTCACTCGCCGTAATATAGTAAAAAAAATAGAATATCGGGAAAGAATGTGAATGAAAATTGATTGACAAGGGGTAGCAATATATATTGACTACAGAGTACTGTGCGTGAACGTTCGAGTTTTAAGGGTTCTGTCAAATGCATGAAATGAGTATTGCGCTCTCCATTGTTGAAGCAGTGGAGGAGAGGGCGCGGCAAGAGGGGGAGGGATGGATTTCAGAAATTGAGCTGCTTGTCGGCAAGCTTGCCGGTATTGAGCCGGAGTCGCTGCAGTTCTGTTTTTCAGCGGCGGCGGCGGGTACCCTTGCTGCCAGAGCGCGGCTTGCCATTGAGGAGCCGGAGGGAGTGGGCGAGTGCGGGGAGTGTGGCACGACCTTTCCCGTCAACTTTTATTATGCAGAGTGCCCCAAGTGCCGGTCGCTCAGGGTAAAGATTCTCTCCGGTGAGGAATTTTTGATTCAATCAATGACCATAGAAGAGGAGGAAGAATAAGCAATGTGTGATACCTGCGGTTGTTCAACTGACGGCGGGGCGGTGCTTCGCAAACCCGGCCAGAGTGACTATCATCTCCATGTTGACGAGCATGAACATGCTCATGGAGAGCATCACAGCCATGAGCATGGCGATCATCATCATGAGGGCTCAGGCCGGAAGGTTCTGCTTGAACAGGATGTGCTTC
This sequence comes from uncultured Chlorobiaceae bacterium, assembly GCA_903838025.1. Classification (GTDB taxonomy): domain Bacteria; phylum Bacteroidota; class Chlorobiia; order Chlorobiales; family Chlorobiaceae; genus Chlorobium. The sequence goes on along the minus strand of CAILXB010000077.1, from coordinate 626 downwards.
AAAAAAACAATCTGCTCGCTGAGCGAAATCGGGGATATTTTGAGGCAAGGGGGATTTTTGCCCTCAATTTTCTTAGTTCCCCAGGCTCGGGCAAAACTTCGCTGCTCGAAAAAATTATTCCAGCCCTGCAGCAGCGTTTTCCGGTTGCCGTCATTGAGGGTGACCAGCAGACCACCAATGATGCTGTTCGGATTCAGGCGCTCGGTGTACCGGTGATCCAGATCAATACCGGTTCAGGATGCCATCTTGATGCCCTGATGGTCAACCGCGCCATGAAAGAGCTTGAGATGCAGGATAATTCGCTGCTCTGTATCGAAAATGTCGGAAATCTGGTCTGTCCGGCACTCTTTGACCTCGGCGAGGCGCTGAAAGTGGTCATTATCAGTGTGACGGAGGGGGATGACAAGCCGCTGAAGTATCCGACCATCTTCCATGAGGCCGATATTTGCATCCTCAACAAGATCGACCTTCTGCCTTATGTGGAGTTTGATGTTGCCACATGCCGGGAGAATGCCATGCGGGTCAACCACCATCTTGAGTGGTTTGAACTCTCGGCCAAAACCGGAGAGGGGCTTGCTGCATGGCAGGAGTGGCTCGAAGCTACAATAGCACAGCACTGAGCAGCC
>CAILXB010000076.1 GCA_903838025.1 uncultured Chlorobiaceae bacterium | reverse complement strand
TTCTTTTCTGCAAGTTGCAAATCTTATGGTTTATATAAGATGTTATTTAAAAACAAGTTAATGCTAATTTATTCTGCATTTATTCTGCAATAGAGCTGTTTTATTCTGCATTCTTTTTTGCAAGTGTCCAGACTGGAGATTTCCGGGGTCCTGCATTATGAATGCGTTCTGACCTACGGAGGTTAGCAATCAAATTTGCTACTTTTTTACTTTTCTGCTCTTCATTCAATGCATCACTTAATTTTGTCCATAAAAGTTTGTCAATTTCAGCTCGCGAAGCTTTGCCGAATTTGGTCAGATAGTCAATGATCAGTTTAGCATAAAACGTATCATCCTGTGCTCTGGTTCTAATATATTCAGCTTTACTCGCAGTAGCCTGCGCCACTATTGCTGAAACATGGATGTTTGGGTTTCGCCCTTCAATGAGTCCGTTTCTTCTTAAATGACGGATGGCTGCTTTCGGCACCGGCAGCTTTTTCTGAATACGATCCAGGCAGAGTATATCTGTTAGCGGAAGATCGGTTTTCTGGATAAGCATCCGACTATAAGCGGGATCAACGACGTGTCCATAAACCGTCATCTTTACAGCCAGCGGGTCACTGAGATCATAGTCTGGCATAGGGAAATATCGACGGGCCTGGCCTGAATACATGGCATGAATACCGTATCCCATGGTATCTATCATGTTCAATTCGGTCATAGCCTGCACAAGAGATGGGTTCCGATAGCGTCGAGGAGTTTTATGGCCAGTGATATAATCGTCCGGTTTTCCCTCAAAGAAAGAACCTTCGTTTTCAAAAATCAGTCTGTCAGGTTGTTCTGTAACGATAATGCGACCGCTACGGGTATAATCCTGATGGGCGATGCAGTTATGCAACGCTTCCAAAACAACTTTCTGGTCATATTTGGCAACCTCAACAGCCAGTAACGCATCATCAGGAAGTATGCGAAGCTGGATGTTCCGAATTTTCTGATAAAGTGCCGTCGTACTGAGCAAAAAGGGTGGAGCAAAATGTTCATAAGCACGCTCTGGACCTTCAAGCTTCCATGTCATCTGGGCTGGATGCGGGGAGAGAAAATAGGCCGCTTCCGGTTTACCCAAGAGCAAAAGCGTGGAACGTGTGATCTTGCCGTCCTGTGTCAGTTTTGCGCGATCAAGAAAAACCGGCAGTGACCATCGAGATATTTCATCAGATGAGAACCGATTCGCATACTTACGGGCAAACGATGCGCGTGCCTTTTCCAATGCCGTTTCATCAAGATGGGTTATTGTAGCCTCATGGATGATCTGAGCCGACCAGTCGCTCGACATGGTCTGCTGCCGGATTTCATCAAGCTTATCCAAACCAAGATGGGTCAAACTTTCGCCAGCTCGTGCATAATAATGCCCCTTCCACGAAATCGGCAATCCCCGAGGAGCTGCGGGGATTTCAAAGAAAACTACTCTCCCATTGGGATCTTGAAGTTCATGAATATTGCGAAAAGTGATACTGGGCTCTGTATTTTCAGCAATCTGCATTTTCGTGCTTTGCAGTCGCTCAAATTGCTGCCGATAGTCAGAGCCAACAACTTGCCGGGTTTTGTTATGAACTCCAAAAACCAGCCAGGCGGCCTCTT
>CAILXB010000075.1 GCA_903838025.1 uncultured Chlorobiaceae bacterium | reverse complement strand
GGGCAGGACATGCCCTTTCAGCCTGTCAAGTGAATGGTGCTCCAAGGCCATCAGCAACAGGAACTCGCCGAAGCGATCAGCACCACGGGGTGTCTGACGCAGTAGGAATCCTCGTCCTTTAGGGCGAGGAGGATGTCAAAAGACAGAATCTGGTCAGAGCCCTGTGGAGGACTTTTTACGCTCACTTTCTGATAAGGAGCGTCAGAAAATTTCCTGGGTACTGACATTGGTCAGGGAACACCAATTTGTTCCTCGGGAGTACTTTAAAAAACTTCAGTGCACAGATGATATCTGGGAAGTTCGCGCCAGTTTTAGCGGAAATGCTATCAGGTTGCTCGGATTTATGGATGGAGGCAAGCTTGTTCTCCTGACTAATGGGTTTCTCAAAAAAAGCCAGAAAACGCCAGCTCAGGAAATTGCCTTGGCAGAACAACGAAAAAAAGAATATGAAAAGCGAAGAGAGTAGAGATGAACTGCAAGCCTTTATTGATGAGCAGAAGGCTCTCCATCCTGCATTTGCAGAAGGCTATGATGAGGGGTATCGTCACTTCAAAATTGGGGTGATGCTGAAACAGGCACGCCTCAGTGCTGGTTTGACACAAATTGATGTTGCCGAAAAGTTGAAGACTCATAAGTCAGCTATTTCTCGCATAGAGAATCATGCTGAAGATATCAAGCTTTCGACTCTTTCTCACTATGCCGAGGCGTTGGGAAAAAAGCTTGATATTTTAATCCGTTAAACTATTACAGGCATGAAGTCGCAAAGCCCCGCCAAAACGGGGCTGTGCGAAAAGAGTGTGGTTTAGCTCTGCGTGTAGGTGTGGACGCTGTTGGCCGCCGAGGGGAGGTAGTTAACCCCGAACCAGCAGACCAGAAGCACCACAAAGGAGAGGGCGAGGTACCATTGCAGTTTGGCGCGCTCAATCTTGTAGCGCCAGGCGTGCAGGTAGCCGAGGTAGGCGAGCCAAGAGAGAAAGGCCCAGGTCTCTTTGGGATCCCACGTCCAGTAATGGCCCCATGCCTCTTTTGCCCAGAGAGCACCGAAGATCAGGCCGAACGAGAGCAGCACAAAACCAAGCAGCGCCAGATAGTGTGAGACCGACTCTCCGGCACTGTTTTCTTTCTTCCTCACTTGAAGGGAGACGTTGTGCAGTGCGGTAAGGGATGAGGCCGCAAGCAGCACGTAGCCCACCAGATAGACGATCACATGCGGAATGAACCAGGGGCTCTGCAGTGCAGGCATCAGCGTTTTGTCGAACACTTCGGGATGAAGCATATTGATACCGAGAAAAAATGCGGCCAGCGCCATGCAGTAGTATTTCAGCCAGCCGATCTTCCAACGGTACTCAACCAGCAGGCCGACAAGCGGAATCAGCGCTGCATACCAGAGTCGGGTTTCGCCAAGCGTTCTGAGCGGTGGACGGTCGAGCAGTACCCAGTAAAAAGCGATAAAGGCGCCCATGATTAGTGACCCTCCAAATGAGAGAACAATGGCCGGGAGTTTCAGTGCTGGCGTTCGCTTGCCGAGAATGCTCAGCAGGGTACCAAGCGCCCAGCAGGCAATTGCCACAATGGCGGCGGAGTTAAAGTTCACGCTCATAGTGCACCCTCTGATTGTTTAATACCATTCCAGAAAAAAAGGATGTTCCCTGCCATAATCATAAAGAAGCCAAGATAAACTGCTGGCAGCCAGGGGTCATGGATTACTTCAATAAGGCTGTACTGCGACCATCTTCCAGCCTGGTTATCGTAGCCCATCTGGTAAATTTTCCATCCCATAAAGGTGATGGGGTGGTTCACCTCCAATGTCGCCTTTGTCTGTGTTCCCTTTCCATCATGCACCGTAACCTCGGAAAGGAAGGCTTTGGGCGAGCCTGCCGTCATGAGCAGGAAGAGCTTGTTACAGGGCAGTGCCCAGGGTTTCAGCATGGGGCTGCCGGTGCTGATCCATCCCTCAACGGGCGCTCCGTTACTGCTGATTTTCACCTTGGCAAACGCAATTCCGGCAGCGCGATCTGCCGCTTCGGGTATGCCGTTTTTTCCGGGGAGTGCATAAGGGATAAAGTCGAGCACCTCAACGGTTACGCCTTTCCATGAAGCCTTCACCCCTTTTTTGACCAGAGTTGTCGCCTTCGAGAGCTCAATAAGAGGTTGGCCGCTCTGGGGGTCAAACAAAAAGAGCTGGGGCGGATACTCTTCAAGCGAAAAGTCGTGCAGAAAGACCGAAAAGGGGAGCTGCTGCGGTGCCTCACTCTCCATGGAGTAGCCGATGTTGCTCTCGCGGCCCTCATCCACCTTCATAACAAGGCGCTGAAGGTCGGGAGCGCCAAAAATTCCGCATGAAAGTGCGATCCAGAAGCCTGCATGAAAGAGGATGAACTGGAGATTCTTCAGTTTGAAAGGCACCAGTCTCCATGAAAGCGAAAGGCCAAGATTTCCGAGAAAAAGCAGGATGGTCAGTGCAAAAGGCCAGCTTGAAAAAATCTGGTTGAGGCCGAGCAGGGCTGAAAGTGATCCC
>CAILXB010000074.1 GCA_903838025.1 uncultured Chlorobiaceae bacterium | reverse complement strand
TTCAGCGCAGAGAAACGCTCCCAGAACTCCGGCTGGCTATCCTGAACAAAGGCCACCACCTCATCGGGAAAGAGCGCCAGCTTCTTGTCGTACGCCAGCGGGTCGCCCTTGCTGTAGCCGCCATGCTGGAGCAGCGACTGCTCTATGGAGTGCTCGAAGTTTGATTCCTTGTGCATGAAGGGTGTGTGGATTGAGATGTTTGAAAGCGTATACCATTAAAGCACCTGCCAGTAGCCGCCTTTTTTCGGCCCGACATGTTTTAATTTATTTTTTTCCTGCAAGTTGGCCACCCTTTTTTCAGTTGCTCTCAATGATATCTCCAGTGTTTTTGCCAAAGCATGAAGAGTCAGTTCAGGATTAAGTCTGAACTGTTCGAGAACAGGATTATCGATTTCTACCGAACTTTCTACCGAACCATCTATTGGGTTTTCTACCAAACCTTCTACCAAACCTTCTGTCGAGCTTTCTACCGAACTTTCTACCGAACTTTCTACCGAACTTTCTACCGAACTTTCTACCGAACCTTCAATTTTATTGTGGTGAACAATGGCGGTAAACAAACAACCATCATGATCATCGATAAAGTCAATGTTGGGCCATGCATCAATTGCCCGTTTGATTCCAGAACCAAGCCCCCGGTAGGGTAACAGCCCTTTTGCGACATAGGAGACCAGAATCGGATTACGGATATTGGAATTACCTGTTTTGATTTTGGCGACAGTCAGGTTGTTGGGCAGGTGTCCCGGACTGATAATTTCAATTCGGTTATCGAATAAAAACACTCTGATTGGGGCGCTTACAAAATAATCGCGGTGCATCAGGGCATTAACCAGTAGCTCTTCAAAGACAATCGGTGGAATTTCAGGGGTTCCGGGCGCATTAATTCCCCGTCCGGCCTGCACCTTGTGCATATTTCGCATCAAAAAGGCCATCGCTCCCTCAAAAATGGCTCCTAAAGCTCCGGTAAAATCCTCCATATCCAGATACTCGCTTTGATGGATTTCATTACCCGGAAAGCGAACCGCCTTCACAACAAATTGTGGTACGATCCATTCTGGTCTTTCGGCGAATAAAAGGACACAAGCAAGGTTCAATGTTCCGGTGTCGGTAGCCAGATTCATATTTTGCAGAAGCTTTATCAGCTCTTCATTGGTGTCGGGATAGTCTTGTTGATAGGTTGTTTTAAGAAAATCCCTGAAACGAAGCTTGTCAAGAGCGTCAACTCCTTCTTTTGTTGGAAGTTCATCAGCGTGAAACTGATTAGATATCTGAAACAATCTTCGTAACTCTTCCTTTGTATTGACTCGTCGCTTGTCAGCACCACATTTGAGCCAGATAACGCCGTTTTTATCGAAATAGGGTTTGTCGATTCCTTTGGGTACGGTAAGAACAATGACAACATTTCGATTCTCAAGGAGAATATTTTCCGTATGTACCGTAAGCGGACTACGTACCAGATTGCTGGCGGCATTGCTGATAAGCTGGTTGATGCGTGAAACATCAATGCTTTCAAGACCCGGTATGGAGCCATTGTCAGCAACGCCAATGAGAATGATACCTCCTTCAGCATTGGCAAAAGCAGCCATTTCTGATGCCAGAGATTCAGCGTTCCGAATATCACACTTGAACTGCCGGGAGCCATCCTCTCCCGAAGCAGCCAAATCTATTAATTGTAAAAGGTTCATGGTAAGAATCCGTTATTGTTCAGGATGACAGGCTTTCCTTGTTGGTTCAAGCACCAGATCGAGACGACGGAGGATGGTCATGGGCAGCATGACGTGACGGTACTGCGTCGGACGGTATGGGCCCCTGAGCTTGTTGGCGATGTTCCAGATAAATCCTGCGAGATCTTGATGAGTGCTTGATGCCACGGTATTGGGGTACTTCTTGGTGTTATTGATGCGCTCTTGTTTTTCCTCAGCGTTCAGGAGGTGAAAATACAAAGTATTGCCGAAAGAGAGGGCTTTTTTGCTTTTGAAGAAATCTGTTATTGGTTTTTTTTGCAAAGGGGAGTGAAGTAATGCGTTTTCTGCTTGTTTTTGCGTAACTGGCTTCCATAGCGTCATTGCCAAAACTTGCAAAACGTGAGCAGTTTATCTAACTTGCAACGGTAGCGTAAAGGGATTACCTTTTTAAAAAAATACGAAGTGACGGCCATTACCATTGACATCCTCCTCGCCCTAAAGGACGAGGATTCTTACTGCGTCAGACACCCCGTGGTGCTGATCGCTTCGGCGAGTTCCTGGCTCGCTGATGGCCTTGGAGCACCATTCACTTGACAGGCTGAAAGGGCATGTCCTGCCCTCTGTATATTGAGTGCTGCGTTCAGATCAGCATTT
>CAILXB010000073.1 GCA_903838025.1 uncultured Chlorobiaceae bacterium | reverse complement strand
GATTCTGGATTGGTTCGACTGCATTGAAACGACTCATGTGCGAACTGTCATGGGCAACTACCGCTGGTCTACCGAATCAGTAGCCAGAGATCGGCTGTTCTTGGAATATCTGGGAGTGACCTCCTGATAGTGTGCGTTTTATCCGACTTTCAGGGGAATAAGCCCTAATTTGCTCACCAACTGCTTTGATTTTTCACGCAATCCTAAAGATGAAACTAAACCGCATTCGGGAGCTTATTCCAGCCCTTTTTCTTGCTGTGTTGATGCTTTTTGGTGGAGCAGTGACAGAGGCAGCAGCATTATTTGAGCGATCAAACTTTGTGCTGATCTGCGGCGGCGAGTTTACGATGGGTAGCCCTGAGGGTGAGGCTGGTCGTCAGAGCGATGAACCCCTGCATCAGGTGCGGGTCAGTGATTTTTATATGAGTAAATATGCGGTAACCGTTGCGGAGTTTAGGAGATTTGTGGAAGCATCAGGGTATCGGACAGATGCTGACAATAAGGGTTTCAGCGTTATCATCTACAATTGTAAAGTAAACGCAGGGAAAGGAGTAAACTGGCGTTGTGGAGTATCGGGGAGTGTGCGCCCTCAGAATGAAGAGAACCATCCAGTTGTGCATGTGAGCTGGAATGATGCGGTAGCTTATTGCAAATGGCTTTCGAAAAAAACCGGGAAACAGTTTCGTTTGCCAACAGAGGCTGAGCGTGAATATGCCTGCCGTGCAGGAAGCATAACACCCTTCAATACGGGAGAGAGCCTGACAACCGACCAGGCAAACTATGGCGGCAATTGTTCCAACAACAATCTAACAGGTGTGTACCCGCAGAATACCCTTTCGGTTAACAGCTTTTTACCCAATGCATGGGGGTTGTATAATATGCATGGCAATGTCTGGGAATGGTGCAGTGACTGGTATGGTGAAAATTATTATAACAGCCGAAAAACGAAAGGCAGGGTTTTTAATCCTTCAGGGCCAGCAACAGGATCGTACCGTGTACTTCGTGGCGGGAGTTGGGGCAACGACGCCGACTACTGTCGGTCGGCTTATCGTAATTGCGGCATTCCCCAGCGCCGGAGTTACTTTATTGGCTTCCGTCTGGTTTTGGTTCCGTAGTCACTGCGCAACTCTCATACCGCCTTTGCTGTTTGATCGAGAAGCCGTTTGTCTCCGGAAACAAGAAAAGCCCTGATTTTACAGGGCTTTTCGGACTATACCGGATAGTGCTGGACTATCCTCTGGCGGAGAGGGTGGGATTCGAACCCACGGTACACTTACGCGCACAACGGTTTTCGAGACCGTCCGATTCAACCACTCTCGCACCTCTCCGTGATAAAAAAGAAAAATAAAAAAGCCTCTGTCCGGGAAAAAAGAGGCTTGCAATATTTGTCATTTTTGAGCGGGAAACGAGACTCGAACTCGCGACCCCAACCTTGGCAAGGTTGTGCTCTACCAACTGAGCTATTCCCGCTTAATGAGTGCAAATATAAAGATTTTTTTTTTCTATGCAAGTTCTGGATGCACTTTTTTTGAAGCTTTTTTCATGCTCGTTGAGAGTGATGTAATTGAGGGGGGGATTGCATCTGTGCTTGGGCTGAATAAAATATTCTTTTGGGTAAAACCAGATTATTATGAATATTATTGCGTCGCATTTGTAAAACAAACCAATCTTCTCATTGCCATGAAAAATAATCTAAAGACATTTTTAGCGGTTCTTTCTGCCGGGTTTATTGCATTTCCCGCGTATGCCGCAACTCCTTATGTGAGCAGTAACTTTGGCGCATCATTTATTAATGACGTAAAAACAGTATCAGGAACCCAGCTTATCAAAGGCGGGTTGAATTTGACGGGTGCAGCAGGCGTTTCGATGGACGATTTTCGGCTTGAGGCCGAAGTAGGCGGTCTCACGAACATTGATCAGTTGATTACTTTTGGTTTGGGGGGATCTGTTTCTATCACATCACTTCTTGCTAATTGTTATTATGATATGGCGCTTGGCGGTGTGAAGCCTTATGTTACAGCAGGTATCGGACCAGCCTGGGTCAGTGCAGATGATTGGTTCGGCGCTTCCATTTTGACCAGGTACTCTGCCAAGTATACTACACTCGGTTATCAATTTGGCGCAGGTATTGCGATTCCGTTGAGTGACAGTTTTGCTGTCGATGCCCGCTATCGCTATTTTTCAACAAGCACCATTAAAGACAATACTCTCGGAGACTTTACTCTATCAACCCACAACGTTCTTTTGGGTCTCAGGTATAGTTTCTGATAAATAAATACTGATAATAAATTTTCACTTCGCCTGGTTATTCTCTGTATGCCCGCTTTTGCCTTGGGTGCTTGATAACTTGCCTGAAAGCGTTATACTGTGTAACTGGAATAAGTAGAGGAGAGTCTGTAACAAAATAACCGGGAGATGTCATGTCATTGGATTCTGCAAAAGCATTTATCGAGAAGATGATGTCGGATGAGGTATTTCGCAATCGGGTCATGGCAATTGAAGATATTGATGCCAGGCTTGCCGTGGCCAGCAGCGAAGGATTTGAGTTTACCGAAACAGAATTCAAAGAGGTGCAAAGCGAGTTGTCGGACGAGGAGATGGAAGCAGCAGTGGGCGGTGCGCTGGAGCTTGGTGGTGTGTGCAGTCGCTATACCAGTGAATGGCGTGGCTTGCGTTTTTAACGGCTGGTTCAATCGGTTTCAGTTGCGGGTTGGCTTTTTGCGCTTGCGTTTTTCTGTTTTGGTGAGATAGTGCGGTATCCAGGTTTGTTTGCATGGCCGGATTTTGGGTTGAGTACGGCTTCACATACCTCTCTCTTTCGGAAAATCTCGATGTATTTCTTGAGGAATACTGTGAGATTGTCTTTATAGGGTGAGCAGAACTCAACACCTTTTTCACCGAACTGTTTTGTTCGCATTCGTTTGTTGGCGCATCCACCGCCGCAGATAGGCAGTACGTTGCACTCACGGCAGTCGGGATCGTTGTAGGCGTCTGTGCTGATGGAGTTGTGTGATTGTAGCGCAGCGTTGGTAAACGGCTCATCTTTATGGATGTTGCCGATAACCATGTTGGCTTTGCCGGCATCTTCCCAGCATTGGTAAAGCTCTCCTTCGGGGCCTACTATAAAACCCTGGTGGGATGAGGCCAACTGGTAACCGCAAATGCTGTGAAGGTTTCCGGATGGGTAGAAGTTGGTGGCTGGTACTTTGCCATTACTGTTGTGCTGTTCGAAGTTGAAGTCAGTCCACTCCTGCAGGTCGAGAATGTAGGCATGGTTATAGGTTTGGCCGATGTTGTTGTTAACGTGGCCAGCATATACTTTAAGCTTTTTTCCTTTGTAGCGCTCAAGCAGCGTGTTGCGCAAGGCAATATACTTTTCCTGGTTTTTTTTGTCAACATTGACCCGGATAGCACAGCTCCCTTTGTAGTCAGAGCTCATCAGGGCATCGATGTTGTCGAGGATGCGCTGAAAGGTCGCTCCACCTCCGGCAAGAACCCGTCGGGTATTGTGCACCTCTTCCGGGCCGTCAAGGGTTATTTGTATGGAGGTAATCCGGAGATCGTTGAGTCGGGCAATCTTTTTGGCGTCAAGCAGATAGCCGTTGGTGACCATGCCGAAGTTGTCGATACAGAGATCAAGACCCATGACCTTTTCAGTGATGTGGCACAGGACGTCAAAGGCGAGAAGGGGCTCTCCGCCGTACCAGACGATTGAGAGATGCCGGATATCCTTGTAACTTTTTATGAAGCTGATGAGGCGCTCAACGGTCTCAGGCGTCATAGCCGATGAGTTGGTATGGTTGGGCTCGAAACAGTAAGTGCAGCGGAAGTTGCACTTCAAGGTCGGGCAAATGGTAAGGCCAAGGCGTGAGGTGTCAAAACAGGCCGCATGGTGCTGTTTCTGCCGGGAAAGAAGCAACTCCTCTTCTTCCCCCTCTTCGACAAGCACCATATTTTTCCGTAACAGCGCCAGAAAATTGCTGTCGATGGCCGATTTGGATTCACCCTTTTGATACTGCAAATGCTCTAAAGAATCGTAATGCGCAGCATCAAGTTCAAGGAGCGTGTTCGACAGGGCGTTGTAAACGAAATTCCCGAATCGTTTTGACTGAAAGAGTGTATTGTACCGTGACCAGTTCATTCTTCCCAACACCAACGACGCCAACCGCCCGCAGCTTCATCCAGCTCTTCATCGCTTAATTCATTGGAAACCGCTTTTATCTCCTCTTCGGTACACAAAAACCCTTCACTGTTGATAAGCTTGAGCCGCTCGGCAACATCCTCAATTGTCATCACCCGCTCCTTGAAACCTTCATCCGACGTTATTTTTTCGATAAATGCTTTTGCTGAATCCAGTGACATGATACATCCCTGTTGTTTTGTTGAAAAGAGGGGGCGGAAGCACTTGAGCCGCAGCCGGTTCACTTCGTACTCCATTTTAAAGCATTCCGGAGAGTTCTCCAAATTTGATTCTCTCCCTGCGTTTACCACAATCTTCTTGCGGCCAGGCTATGGCGCCATTCTTCTTTGCAATAAGGATGAGGTGATTTTGAGAATAATCTGTTATCTTTTGGATGGTTATTTGAAAAGTACCTTTTATCCTTTGAGCTGTAAAAGAGCGTGTGGAGCGCTTCTTGAGCAAAAGGGCGAGAGTGGACGGATGGTCTGTAAACAATAAGAACTCAGGATAAAAAAAGTCATCTATGCTATGGTCACGTTACAATACCCTCTTTCAGTCGCCACGGTTTGGCTGTTTTCTCTACAATGCGCTTACAAACACGCTTCTTGAACTTGATCTTGCGCATTATGAGGCTCTGGAGCTTTTTCGGGACGGCAAGGGCTCTATAGAGGTCGATGCTGTCAACGACGGCAATTTTTTGACCCTGTTGCGCCGTAACAAGGTTCTGGTTGAAAGTGGTGAGGAGAGCCGGTTACTTCTCGCTCGCCAGTACCAGCGCCACGCTCTCTGTTTTGATACATCACGTCTTGGCCTCACTATTTGTCCTACATTGCAGTGCAACTTCCGCTGCCCTTACTGTTTTGAGCACAGCCAGAAAGATTCCACTGTTATGACGCCCGAAAGTGTGGAGCGACTGATCGACTTCATCAAAAGCTACAAGGATATCCGTCATCTCTCAATAGCCTGGTATGGTGGGGAGCCGCTGATGGCTTTTGATGTTATTTGCGATATCACCGAAAAAATAAAGGCTCTTTCGCTCGACTTTGAAGGGGTTGGCATGGTCACGAACGGTTACCTGCTCGACCAGCAAAAAATATCCCAACTCAATCAGCTCAACATTAACTCCATCCAGATAACGCTTGATGGTCCAGAGGAGGTTCACGACACCCGCCGCGTTCTTGCTGGAGGTGGAGCAACCTTTCAGCGCATCCTCGCGAACGTTGATGCCCTGATGAACTCAGATTACGAAGGCAGTTGCGCTATCCGTGTCAATGTTGACAAATACAACGCTGAACACTTTTTTGCCCTTCGTAAAGCCCTGCTGGAACGGTTTAAAGGCAAAAAACTGAGCGTCTATGCTGGCCATGTTAATACAAGTATCAACCACGCCTACGATCACAGCAGCAGCCTCGGCCTGCAGGAGTGGACCGATTTCACCTTCGAAATGCACCACAAAGGCGGTCACAATCCCGCAGGTGGTTTTTTTCCGTCAGGCAATCTCGACAGCATTTGCGTAGCTACAACGCATCACGGTTTTGTTATCGGCCCAGGAGGGGAGATCTACCAATGCTGGGAGGATGTAGGCAAATCACAGATGGTCATCGGCAACATCAACAACGAAAAGCCCATCACCAACCCTGAACTACAGGCACAATACTCCATCGGTACTGACGCCTATAACGATAATGACTGTCTTGAATGCAATGTGTTGCCCATTTGCGGAGGGGGATGTGCCAACAAAAGGTTGCGCTCAAAACAGTTCGGCGAAAAAGGTATTGAGTTCTGCTCCCCCTACAAAGAGAATCTAACCTCTTTCCTCGAAGAGTACATCGACGCATTCCGAAGCAAGGAGATTTGCGCCTCGGTGCTTAATCCAGGGATGCAAAGAGAGAGCAGGAAAGGGTTTTGGGATATCTCGCCCGAAAAAAAGAAACCAGCAGAGGGAGCGAGGCCCGGCATAACCGCCATCGCCCAAGAGTAGTCGCGTGCATTTGGCTTCGCCTCAGCTTTGGCTATTGGCGTGAGTGTGCATGAAAAAATGCCTGAAATTTCTTATACTTCAGGTTGTGTGGGATGGTTGTTTCGGCGTTTTATTGTAACAATATAACTGGGAGATGTCATGTCATTAGATCAAGCAAAAGCGTTCATCGAAAAGATGAAGTCGGACAAAGCATTCAGGGAGAAGGTTTTGGCTATCGAGGATGTTGCCGGACGACTCCAGCTTATCAACAGCGAGGGGTTCACGTGTACGAATGAGGAGATAAAGGCGGTGTCGGCTGAGTTGAGCGATGAAGATCTTGATAACTTATCAGGAGGATGGCTAAAGTTCAATAGTTGTTGTGGAGAGGGATTTGGTTACGGTGTAAATAAACAGAGTTAGTCAACACCTCCGTGCAATTGACTGCTCCAGCAATAACTCCAGAAGATCGGCACTTTTTCGCCAACCTGCGGCGAAAAAGTGCCCTGCGAACAACTATAACCAGATGCACGGGCCGTTACGGTTTAGGTCTATCTGCATTCCAGCATGACTCGGGTGTTGTTGCGAACGTTTACCACTCTTGTTTCTTCTACCTTTCCCTTTTTATTTCCTTGAACAGCCCACCACAACTCCCCCAAGAGTTACCCAAGCCCCAGCAACTCCCTGGTTCTATAAGTTTTCCACCTGCGGCTTTATCAAGATCCTCATTGCTCAGCTCTCCGGTAACCGCTCTAATTTCCTCGTCAGTACAATCGAACCCCTCGCTCGTGATAAACGCAAGTTGCCCGGCAACATCCTCAATCGCCAACACTTGTCCTCTGAAAATTTCATCAGAAGTCATTTTTTCGATAAATGCTTTTGCAGAATCCAATGACATGATAGCTCCTTGTTGTTTTGTTGAAAAGAAGAAAAAAAGGCACCTGCTCCTCACCCATTTTGTTTTGCTCCTCATTTTAAAGCATTTTGATCAGTTCTCCTAAATATTATGAATGTCTACCTTCGTTCAGAGATTACTTGAAGTTGTTCTAACGTATCCCCGACGAGATGCAGCAACCTATGATTCCATCGGGGTTAATAAAATATGTTTCGGTAAAATCATATATTGTTGCCATAGCAAAGGGCGAGACAGACAGAACATGATTTGCCAAAAGATTTTCCTATGGCTCTTGAGTTCAGAAAAGAGGCTCTCAAAAAGCTCAGTTCTTCGGACGATCTCGATCGGCTGATGTGTGTAACTGATTCGCGTGGGTGGGTTGCGTTGTTTGCTGGCGGAATTTTGCTTGTTGCGGTTCTTGTGTGGAGTTTTTTGGGCAGAATCCCGGTCTCAATTTCTGGAGAGGGAATCACTATGGTAACAGGAACCATCAATGCAGTTTTTCTTCGTACCAATGGAATTCTTCGGCAGTTCTCGGTGAAGGAGGGGGATATTATCCACAAGGGCGAGGTGCTTGCTGTTGTGGAGCAACCGGAATTGAAAGCAGCGTTTAGAAACAGCGCGTTCCGAAACAGAATTTATTGGTCAGCATCAAAAAGAGCGGGAGGTTTTTCTTGAAAAGACTATTCGCTCACTGGTTGAAAGGGTTGATCGACTGAACGGTTTGTTAAAGGAGGGGCTGGTTGAAAAAGCTCTTGTTATCAGTGCCGGGCAGGATTTGATGAATGCTAAAAATGAGCTTTACAGTATACAAGAAAAAAATGCGGCTGCCGCTCGTCATTTGAGCGAGGCACAGTATAATTATGACTGGCAGACGGTGTTGGTTGCCCCCTGTACGGGTAAAGTGACCGAAATCGAGTATAATAACGGGGACTTTGCAGGCGCCGGTAAACCCTTACTGATGCTTGAGGAGACTGATGCGGGAGGATCGTTATCGGAAGGGCTTTTGCTTTATATGTACGTTTCTGCTGGTAATGCAAAGAGTGCAAAAAAGGGTATGACTGTTTTTGTTTCTCCAACGACTGTTGCGCCTGAAGAGTATGGTCATATCATTGGTGATGTTCTTTTTAAGCGATCAATAAGAAATCTTTCCGTAATATAAGGGCAAGGAAGTAAACAAAAACCACTGCCCCTGTAAATCATGAAGTTAAGCCCCTTGGAATTATCTGCCAGCGATCGTGCAAAGCTACAAGAAGTTGTGGCAAAAGG
>CAILXB010000072.1 GCA_903838025.1 uncultured Chlorobiaceae bacterium | reverse complement strand
CATGCGAATGCGTTGAATATCCTCAGGTTGAAACATGCGTTTTTTCGGCAAGCAAAGCGCATCAACGGTACGCATCGTGATTTCATCCATAGCGCCAACATTAAACAGCTCTTTCGCCATTTCATTGGCAATATCCAAAATCTCACTCATAAGAACTTACCTCCCATATTAAATTCGCCTCTAAAAGCTCTGCAACATGCTCTTCACTTGATGAAATAAAAGAATCTGCGACAATACTTAAAGCCACTTCCTCCCTGTCAGAAATAGTACCCTTTTCGCTCTTGGCAAAAGCGTAGAGAAAAATAATCCGATCAGCATTTGGTCTTTTATATCCCACAAGAACACGGTATCCACCCCGCTTTCCGGCACCTGCCCGTGGCATCCGTTTCTTGAACAAACAACCGCCAAGGTTTGCTTCAACCTTGCCTGCGGCAATCTCCTCCGCTGCCTGAAATAGCGCAAAGTCCGAAACTCTTTCACGACGTGCCCAATGGTTAAACCATTTGTTTTTGAACACCCTCATTTTTTAAGTGTATCACTTGGTGTTATAATTTACAAGAATTTTTTTGCTATAAACTTACTGATATCACCTGATTGAGCTTCTTGCTTGCGTATTTGAGAACAGCAAGAATATCTTCTTTTTCAAGATCCGTCAACTCCACAATAATTTCGTCAGAAGTAAGTCCTGCAGCCATCAGATTGAGAATATCAATAACCCTGATTCGCAACCCGCGAAAGCATGACCGACATCCACATTGATCGGGATTTATGGTAACTCCATTTTTGCCAGTCCTCCATTACTTTTTCTTTATGGTGGTGTTATGGTGTGCTCTCATAGATAACTGCATCGGAAAGCAAGTGTTTCAGTGAAACCGTAATGCGTATAAATTGCGAATTTCGCCTTTTGTTATTATAAAAAATCTCAGTATCAATATCAAAATTAGGATGCTTTGGGAGCGGAAACGTGAAACGCCTGCGACACATCGGCGACTTCACCCAATGGAAACAGCACGACACCTACCAGTCAGCATTCGACCGCCTCTTGCGGGATTTGAAAGCTGGGCAATATCTCTCATTACTCACAGTTGTGAGAACAGTTCACTGATACCCGCCTTTACACAGTATCCTCGTTTTATGCCGAGCTGGAGCTCGGCGTTCCCAGGGGGATGCGGAATTTGAAAGCCTGAGTGCAAGAAAATGTTTCAGTCATGAAAAGCGCTGTTTTCTGTTGCATTTCATGACTGAACGGGCTGACGCTACCATTGAAGAGCTGTACCAACGCCTTATCACTATCCCGTATATTTTATTTGCAGATTTATAGCATATAAGGTATAATAATTCATGACGAATGTGATTGATTATTACAATAGCTCCGTCAAGAAAGAGATCGACGGATGGCCGAAGGGGATAAACGCTTGTTTCTTGAGGATTACCAAACAAATGGAGCGTTCCGGCCCTAATCTGGGACTACCCTATACTCGGCCTTTCGGTGACGGTTTGTTTGAAATCAGGGCAAAAGGCCCTGAAGGTATTGGGCGAGCATTTTTTTGCTCTCTTGTTGACCGCCAGATAATCATTTTACACGGGTTTATCAAAAAGACACAGAAAACCCCTCTCAAGGAATTAAACCTCGCCAGAAAACGGCAAAAGGAGATTCACTCATGAATATTGATAACACCTATAACCCTGTACGGCTCAACCCTGGTGAAGAGGTCGCCGAAAAACGCGCCAAAGATCCGGAATTCAGGATAGCCTATGATGCCCTGGAAGATGAATTTGCCGCACTGGCCGCTCTATTGGATGCGCGGTTACTGGCAGGACTCACACAGGCACAAGTAGCATCGAAAATGGGAGTGTCGCAACCTGTTCTTGCCCGCATTGAGTCCAGTCTTGGCAAGCAGGATCATTCACCCTCACTCAATACCTTGCGCAGGTATGCAAGTGCCTGCGGGATGAAACTGGTCATCCAGATGGTTAAACCAAACGCACAGTAATCATGGCAACAAAGCGAATACACAAAAAGCAGTTCTCCGCATAGTGGAGGAGATTATTATATGAACCAGAACCTTCGTCTTGGACAACGTTTCGGCGAGGCATTAGTGCAATCTGTTCAGGAAGGAAAAGCCTCCTATAAAGAGGCATACCGATTGAGCGATTTGAACAGAAAAACAGTTCAGTGCTATGCTTATGATAAATTTGGGAGAAGAGTTTGAGCATCACCCCGGTTTATCTTCTTGACGCAAACGTGCTCATATCAGCAGCACGACTTTCCTACGCGTTTGACATCGTACCAGGTTTTTGGAATACACTGGTTCAACAGGCAAGCTATGGCAAGATCATAAGCATTGATCGTGTTTGTGACAAAATAAATCGCGGTGATGATGAATTGGTGACATGGATAAACGGACAGCAGACGACTATAAGCCGTCAGGCCTGACATTTTCTATGGTGGCACTGTTTTTTATGTTTGGCCAAATTATCTGTACATTTTTCGTACTTTTCGGGGTCAGTTAACCTCGCAAGTGTTAAACAAGAAGAAGAACACCTTATCCAACATGAGCACAATTTCTATTGCCGATATTCTTGAACTTCCAGTGCAGGAACGCATTCGTCTCGTTGAGCTTATCTGGGATAGCGTTGCAGCACTGCCTGAAACCGTGGAGATTTCGCCTGCGCTCAAGGCTGAGCTTGAAGCACGCCTTGCAGAGTTCGAAGCAAATCCCGAAGGTGGCT
>CAILXB010000071.1 GCA_903838025.1 uncultured Chlorobiaceae bacterium | reverse complement strand
GCGAATAATCAAAATCTCATTCTGCGCCTCCCTGAGTTCCTGACCAATCAACTCAGCCTGATCACCTCCGCCATCTGTAAGCGCAACATTCTCTGTGACCAATTCAGCTTCAACACTGTCAACATCTTTAAAAACAATCAGCAGCAACCCTCGTAAAATTTCAGGCGCTTCAAGCAACTCAACCGTCAAATCGACCTGCTGCCTGCCACCGTTTGTGCCAACCACCACCCCTTTTTTTACAAGGCTCTTTTTTTTGCGAATCACACTTCCAAAGAGGATATTCAGTTCGTAGCGAAGCCCTTCACGAGCCATGGCAAAGACATTCCAGTTAGCCTTGCCTGCTGCAGGCTCAAGGTACTTGCCTGTGCGCCCACTGATAGAGATGATATCACCCTTTTCGTTGGTCAGTACCCCCGCCGGAGTATAATGCTGAAGCAAAAACTGATCGGTTACTGACTGCAGGTTCATATCGCCTGCTTTCATTACGGCGCGATGGCCAATCATCTCCGCTGATTTATACAATAGAGGAGCAAATGATGCAGGAAACTCGACAGGCTCTGCCCGATGACCATAGCGAAGTTTCCTGAAAATTCGTGCTTTTACATCAACCGTATCAAAAAGATAGGTAAAGGAACCGATGCTTTCGGCTGTGCCGAGAAAAAGAATACCACCCGCATTAAGACTGTAATGAAACAGGGGCAAAAGCTTTTTCTGCAACTCCTGCTCCATGTAGATTAAAAGGTTTCGGCATACAATAAGATCAAGCTTGGTAAAAGGAGGATCCATGATGACATTATGGGGCGCAAAAACAATTGTCTCACGAATCTCTCTTGATATCCTGAAGCCGTGATGCTCATCTTTTATGAAGAAGCGCTGCAACCGCTCTTGAGAAACATCAGTCGCAATATTGGCCGGATAGACCCCTTGACGCGCCTTGTCAATAGCATCTTTATCAAGATCTGTTGCAAAAATCTGAAGTCTGAAATTTCCTCCAGGCTTGACCTCTTCAACCACCTCCCTGAAAGCAATAGCGAGGGAGTAGGCTTCCTCGCCGGTAGAACAGCCACTCACCCATGCCCGAAAGAGACCATCAACCGGTTGAGATGCGAGGAGAGAGGGAATTACACTCTTTTTCAACACATCCCAAACCGCCGGGTCACGAAAAAAACTTGTGACACCAATCAGCAGCTCTTTGAAGAGCAGTTCAACTTCATGAGGATTCTCCTGTAAAAAATGGACATACATACCCATCTTTTCAATCTCGTGAATACCCATGCGACGTTCAATACGGCGGTAGACGGTGCTTTTTTTATACATCGAAAAATCATGACCGGTCTGTGAACGCAAGAGAAGGATCACCTTCTCCAACGCACTCTGGGCAGTCACCTCAAGGCGATGTTCTTCACCGACAAAAGAATGAACATGCTTGAGATAGGCAAAAATTCTTGCCGGGAGTTCCTCTACCGGAGCGACAACATCGGCCAATCCGGCATTGATGGCGCTACGAGGCATACCATCAAACTTGGCCGATAAAGGATCCTGAACAAAAACACCACCACCCTTCTCCTGTATGGCACGTAAACCCAATGTACCGTCAGAACCCATGCCCGAAAGAATCACTCCGATGGAGTGCTGACAAAGATCATCAGCCATGGAACGAAAAAAAGAGTCGATTGGCAGTCGCAATCCCCGTGGCTGAACAGGATCAAGCAGATGCAGTATTCCGTTCAACATCGACATGTCCTTGTTCGGAGGAATAACATAGACGTGGCCTTTCTCAATGAGAATTCTGTCGCTGACCTGAACCACCTCCATATCGGTAATCCGCTGAAGCAGCTCCACCATAATACCCTTGTGCGTCGGATCAAGATGCTGGACAATCACAAAGGCGACACCACATTGCGGCGGAACATTCTTCAAAAAAATTTCCAGAGCTTCCAGCCCGCCCGCCGAAGCTCCAATCCCGACAACAGGAAAAGAGAACTCCCGTGAAGGATGCTCCCCGGAACCTTTGGCCCCGACGTTCAAATCGGCAGCAGGTAACTTTTTTTTCATGACCATCCTCTTGTTATGGATAAAAAGATACGGCAACAAGTTACGCAGTTTTTTTATCTCAAAAAACAGAAAAAGGCAGGTTATTGCAACGACTAATCTTTTTCTTGTACAGAGTGTTATGATTATTCATATTGAATGCAGCACAATAGTAATTGATCGCGCTCTTGATGAACCATCTTCACCCACTCCTTATGAAAAAACTGTTCACAATTTTTATCGCTCTTTTTTTTGCAACTTCCGCAGCGGCTTTTGCAGCAGAAAGCTCTCCTGAACCCACCGCCCAGTTTGGCACAATCACGGTGCACATCAGCGGCATGAAAAACCTTCCTGGCATGTTTGGTGTTTCACTCTATAACTCAAAAAAGGGGTTTCCCGGCAAACACGAGCAAGCCTGTGCCTCATCAATGAAAACAATGAGCAGCAATGACGACACCGTTGTTTTCGACCATCTTCCCTACGGCAGCTACGCCGTCAGCGTCATGCACGACGAAAACAACAACGGAAAACTTGATACCAACTGGATCGGTATACCCAAAGAGGGTGTGGGTGTTTCAAACAACCCAAAAATCGGTATGGGCGGACCAAAATTCGATGATTCTGTTTTCACACTCGACAAAAAAGAGCTTGAAGTGACGATTGCGATAAAGTACCGCAACTAATAGAGCATTGGTTGGTGGTTAGTGGTTAGTAGCGCTTTATGCCTTGATGCCAGCATAGAGCGCTGCCGCAATCCATACGAGGAGCTCGGTCACCTCGCTTCCCGCCCCGAGCACATCTCCAGTGACGCCCCCAATTTTGCGCCAGCTCAAAGCACCCGTCAACAGAGCGGCAACAAGCGCAGCCGCAATGACCACAGCAAGCAGAGAAAGGTCGGCATGAAGGAGAGGCAAGAGAAAAAGAAGGGTCAGCAGAGAGGTTACCACACCATGAAACACTCCCGCCCCGCCCACAAAAGCTTGCGCAGTGCCTCCCTCCCTGCGGGCGTAAGGGAGGGCTGAAGCAAGGAGTACCTGCACCTGGCGGGCAAGCAAAACACCTGCGGCAATAAACTCAAACGCGCCCAGGCCGACAAGTTTAAAAAGAGCAATCCATTTTAACAGCATCATGGCAAAGAGGGCGATTGCACCAAAAGAGCCGACATTAGGATCTTTCATGATTCTCAATATCGCCTCCCTCGTCCTGCCGCCCCAAAATCCATCGGCCAGATCGGCCAGACCATCAGCATGCATTCCCCGGCTCAAGGCAATGCCTCCAAGCAGCACAAGCGCCGCCGAGAGTTCATTCCACCCAAGAAGAGAGCTGAAAAAGCCAATCGACCCCTCCATGAGCCCGAGCAGCAGTCCGACAACGGGAAACCAGAAGAGCGATCGGCTAAAAGTATCGCACTCCCTGCCCGGCACAGGAAGCACGGTGAGGGTTCTAAGAGCTGTGACAAGACCACTCAGCACCCCTGCTCCCCGCATTTTTCACTGACCTTTGCTCCGCTGAAGGTGGCCATTTCATTGTAGATTTTCACAGCACCCTCAATGAGCTGCATGGCAATTGCCGCGCCCGTTCCCTCGCCAAGACGAAGATCAAGATCAAGAATCGGCCGAACGCCAAGCTTCTCCATCACCGCCCTGTGCCCCTGCTCGTTTGAAAGGTGGCTAAAAAAGAGATAGCCTTCAACGTCCGGGCAGAGCTTGAGCGCCACCACCGCTCCTGCAGAGGAGATAAAGCCATCAACCACAACCGGAATACGGGCCGCAGCCGCACCAAGAATGAAGCCTGCAATGGCCGCAATTTCGTAACCGCCAAGCGCGGCAAGCGTCCCCAGGGGCGTTGTGCAGCGAAGGGCATTCAGCGCAATCGCTTTTTTGATCACCGCAATCTTGTGGTGCAAACGTTCATCATCAATACCGGTACCCCTGCCCGTGATACCTTCAACCGGCACATCAAGCAGTACCGAATAAAGCGCGGTTGCCGGAGTGGTATTGGCAATCCCCATCTCTCCGGTACCAAGAAGATGGTAACCCGCCTCTTGAGCTTCAACCGCCAGTTCCGCCCCGCAAAGCAGCGCCTGCAACGCCTCCTCTTCACTCATGGCCGGGCCTGTGGCCATGTTGGCACTGCCAGGCCGCACCTTTCTTTTGATAAGTCCTGCCAAATCCGGAAAATGATGGTTTACACCCATATCCACCACCTCAAGGTCAACACCCGCATGGCGTGTCAGCACATTGATAGCGGCACCGCCACTGAGCATATTATAGACCATCTGGGGAGTCACCTCTGCAGGGAATGCCGAGACACCTTCAGCAGCCACACCGTGATCGGCGGCGAAACAGCAGATTTTCTTTTTTTTAAGCTGGGGCTTCAGGCTGCCGGTCGCCAGAACATAGTTTAAGGCAATCTCCTCCAGTCGTCCCAGGCTTCCCTGCGGTTTGGTCAAGTCATCAAGGTGGGCTTTGGCCGCACCAGTGTGCGAGCAGGAGACCGGCTTGATACAATTCAACAACTGTTGCAACTCTTCATGCATAATGATTCTCTTTTCTCTAATTATTGGTTACTCAGCTCCATACATCGGGCTACTTCAGGCGAAGCGGCAGACCACTGCAAAGCAGCCAGGCCTCCGTAGCCAGAGAGGCAACACGCTGGTTGATAATACCTGCAACATCACGAAACCTTCTGGCCATGGCATTTTCAGGCACAATGCCCATGCCAACTTCATTTGAAACAAGAATAAGATCGCAGACAGGATGACGCAATACCTCAAGAAAACGCTCAATCTGTTGATCAATCTCCCCCTCTCCCCTCTCCTCGGCATAGTGCATGAGGTTTCCTGCCCAGACCGTCAGGCAGTCGAGCAGCACAACCTCTGTTCCTTCTGGCAGCTCCCGGAGCGCACGGTCGAGAGTGAGCGGTTCCTCAATTGTTGTGAACTGCTTACCCCGCTCCTCGCGGTGCTTCTGGATCCGCAGCTCCATCTCCCCATCAAAAGGCTCTGCCGTAGCCAGAAATACCCGGTTGTTGTAAGGGGCTGCAAGGTGCAGGGCATAGGAACTTTTGCCACTCCGCGCCCCACCAGTCACATAAACAATCTTCGCACTGCTTTCTGGTACCATTAAAAAAAATGTAAGGATGAAAAAAAAATGTCATCGACGGCGCATTACAGCAAAACAAACCCTCACGCTGCCTGCCGTTGAGCTGGCAGGGAATATAGTAAACTATCTTGTTTTCCTTTGATTCCACCTCACAACCATCCCGTGAAAAACCCCACGTTGGCAAAAAAAATCCTGCCCCACTGAACCATAAAAAAAACACGACACGTATATATACTGTGTCATAAGGCTTATCATAAGCGCTTTTTTTTACAAACCTTTAATTCATTAAAAAAAAATAATATAGCTTTTTTTTCAGCATTAAAACAATTCTATTACGCAAAAAAAAACACTCTAAAGGCGACAAAAAGTATATATATTTTTTTTATTTATTGCTGAATTATATATATTTCTCATAGAAACAAGATGGCACTGGTAGGAGGGGAAATGCTTCAGCAGACCTTTATTGAGGCAATCATGTTACAAGGTTAGATTTTTTTTAGAGATACCAATCATTCAATCAGAAACAGGAGATATATCATGACAAAGAGAATTTTAGCGCTCGCAGGTATGGCAGTTATGCTTGCTTTTGGTGGTGAGGTTCAGGCGGCAACCCAGTCTGCTACCGCATCGGCGACGATTGTGACCGCTGTTTCCATTGCAAACACAGGTTCCACTCCACTGGCTTTTGGTACCATTGCTCCAGGTGCTACAGCAGGAACCGTAGTAGTCATCCCTGCCGGAACACGTAGTGGTACTGGTGGCGTATCGCTGGTCAACAGTGGAACTGTCTCCGCAGCTCCGTTTGCTATTACAGGTACTAGCGGGCTGGCCTGCAACATAACAATGCCCACTTCAATTTCCATTGCTAGTGGCATTTACTCAATGACCGTTGATACATTCACCAATTCTCTTGGTGCAACGACGGTCACTCTTGCTGGTGACGGAGCATCATTCACTGTTGGCGGGACACTGCATGTCGGGGCAGATCAGGCTTCTGGAAGCTATACAGGCACCTTCAACGTCAGCGTGGCTTACAACTGAAACATAACGCAACTGTTCTTCCGACCCCTCGTACTGCAATTGCATAATGAGGGGTCGAATTGTTTCGGCAGGTTTTTTCTTGACAATGAAGTTTTTTTTATTTAACAACGCAACCTGTTTCTGAGTCATGTTCCAACTGTGTGATACAATAGAAGATTCCGCATGAAAAGGAATATTCTATCCATCATCTGGATGGCCGTGTTCCTCGCGTTCGGGAGCAGGGCACAGGCAAGCACCTCCAGCACAAGCGCAACAGCCACAATTGTTGCACCGGTCAGCCTTGGTCTTGTCCGTGATCTGGACTTTGGAACCATTATTCCCGGTGCGATACAAGGAACTGTTTCAGTCAATCCTGCAACCGGAGTCCGCACTCCCGCAGGAGGGGTGACTCTTGTCAACTCAATTTACGGAGCTGCACTGTTTAACATCACCGGAACCAGGGACAGGGCATACACTATTAAATTTCCGAACAAAAGCATTACCATCAAAAATGCAAGCAACAAAACAATGACAGTGAACCTTTTTACCTCAGATCTACCTGGAAGTGGCAATGGCATCTATAATGGCACCTATGACGCTTCTGGCAAGGCTTTATTCCATGTAGGCGGAACACTGACTGTGGCTGCAAATCAAGCTCCAGGAGCCTACACGGGAACATTTAACGTAGAGGTGAATTACAATTAATGTATTCCCCCAACGGCGATACGGTTATAGATTTTACCATTTTTTTTGATAAACGTTTTACTGAACAATAAACCTTAATAATAAGAGTTATGGATATTGGTGAAGAGCATGGTGGTGGCATTGTGTTTTTTGTTAATGAAAAAGAGGGGCACGCTCTTGTTGCGGCCAAAGAAGATCTGCGGTATCATTCTTCTAACTGTGCGGAGGGACGGTTTGTCTGGGATGATGCCAAAGCGGCGTGTCATGATTTTGTGAGCAATGGCTACCGTGACTGGTTTTTGCCGAACAAGGAGCAACTCAATCAGCTCTACCTCCAAAAAGATGTTGTCGGCTGTTTTGCCGATTACAGCACCGGCTACTGGAGTTCATCGGAATCAAATGTCGCCAACGCATGGTTACAAATTTTCATGAGTGGGTTTCAGAGCCATGGCTACAAAAAATATCTCAATCGTATCAGGGCTATACGTGTTTATTAAGTGTCGTCATTCTCTATGGATGGGACACTCGTAGTGGCTGCAAATCAGGCTAAGGAATCCTACGCATGAACATTGAGTGTAGATGTGAATCAAAATTAATGTATATTATCTCGCTACTGCCCGGGTAAAGGTTTACTGGTGTTGTGGGTGGGCATACTTGATTCTTCTCATTTTACTCCAGAGAAATGGAAAGGTTTTTACCTTGCGATATATTTTTTTGGATAATAATTTTACTTAACAAACAAGCTTAAGGATAAGTTTTATGGATATTGGTGAAGAGTGCGGTGGTGGCATTGTGTTTTTTGTTGATAAAAATGAAGGGCATGCTCTTGTTGCGGCCAAAAATGATGTAGAGTGTCAGGCTTCTAACTGTGCGGATGGACGGTTTGTCTGGGCTGATGCCCAAGCGGCGTGTCATGATTTTGTGAGCAATGGCTACCGTGACTGGTTTTTGCCGAACAAGGAGCAACTCAATCAGCTCTATCTCCAGAAAGATGTTGTCGGCTGTTTTGCAGATTACAGCACCGGCTACTGGAGTTCATCGGAACATACTCTTGCCAACGCATGGTTACAGATTTTTATGAGTGGGTTTCAGAGCCATGGCTACAAAAAATATCTCAATCGTATCAGGGCTATACGTGTTTATTAAGTGGCGCTATAAAAGAGTTTTCCTCTAAACCTATGAAAAAAAAGGTATTAGCCTCGTTACTCTTTATGGTTTTTGCCATTTTCAGTAATGGTAAGTCGGCATTGGCTGCTGATGCACCTCCCTCTTCAATTCAAGATCTGCTTGTAACCCCGACTCGGGTTGTGTTTGAGGGGGAGATGCGCACTGCTGAACTCGCTTTGGTCAACCGCAGTAACATTGTGCATACCTACGCACTCTCCTTTGTACAATGCCGCATGAGTGAAACCGGTGAGATAAAGGAGATCAACACAACTACCCCGGCTGGTCCAGATGACCATTTTGCGGACTCACTGGTTCGGTTTTCCCCTCGGAGGGTAATCCTTGAACCCCGTCAGGTGCAGATGGTGCGCATGATGTTGCGTAAACCCGCTGACCTGACCGAGGGAGAATACCGTTCTCACCTGAGCTTCCGTTTGATTCCCAATACTGAGAATGCGATCAAACCCGACTCGGTGAGCAGAGGCATACAAATCAAGCTGATACCCATTTACGGCGTAACGATTCCGGTCATTGTACGCCATGGCTCGCAAAAGGCAACAACACGTCTGAGCGCTCTTCGTTTTAACGCCAAAACTCTTTACTTCACCATTGAGCGTGAAGGAAGTTGTTCAACCTACGGCGATTTGATAGTTCAATGGAAAGGCCGGGATGGGAAGTTGGTCGCTGTTGGCGCTATGAATGGCGTTGCTGTCTATACCCCCAATCCAAAACGCACTGTCTCACTGGATCTCTCCCCACCCAAGGGCGTCGAACTTAGAGGTGGAGAATTAATTGTGCGCTATGTTGGAAAGGAAAACGATACCGAGCAGCTCATCGCCGAAGGCCAGATTGCCGTTCCCTGATTTTTTCAGAGTTTTACAGCGATCACTCCTCTTGCTCTTCTGGCTCTGCCTGGTGAATGCCTTCTTGACAAGGCTTCTGCATGGCGAAGAGAGCAAAAATGCGGGTGAGCCAACCGCCCTGAGTGACGATTTTATGCTGCTCTGCGTCGTTCGGCTTGGCGGAGCGAGCCTCGATGGTAACCTCGTCACCTATACTGCTCCTCCGGGGCTCTTTCTCCCTCTTGGCGAGCTAAGCCGCAGCCTCGAACTCGGCATTACCATTAACCCTGCAAAGAGGAGCGGAGCGGGCCATGTGGCCGACCCATCACAATCATTCCACCTCGACATGGCTACCTCCTCCATTACCGTCTCCGGCAAGTCGTACCGGTACGACCCGGCACTGGTGGTTGCCCTTTCGGACGATATCTATGTTGAAAGCCGGCTGCTTGCTGAATGGCTTTCCATGCGCATTGATGCTAACCGATTCGATGCGGCGATCGATATCCGCCCTTTTATGCCGCTTCCCATACAGGAACGGATGGCTCGCAACCAGCGCGGCTCCAATACCTGGGGTTACGGCAATTACAAAGATTCCGGCTATCCACTGCTCAACACTCCCTACTGTCTTCTTGCTGGGCCGAGCATCGACCTCTCCCTCTCCTCTTCGCTGACCGGAGAAGGGTTTAAAAAAATAAATCCTCTCAACAGCAATTATTATACCCGCCTCACAGGCGATTTTCTCTGGATGAGCGGGCGGCTTGATCTTTCAGGCCAGATTGCGGCTGCCGGAAAATCGATTATCGGTATTACAAACGGCTCGGTACTCCTTGAACGGGAACAACCCTTGGGCGGCATGTTCGCCCTTCTTGATGCCCGCAAAGTTGCAATCGGGGATATCCAGCCTGAAACGCTTCCACTGATTGGCGGCAGTGTGGGAGCGGGTTTCATGATCAGCAACTACCCGCTTAATCAATCCTCATTTTTTGACAAGCTCACCTTGCGCGGTTTTCTCGCCAAGGGGTGGGATGTGGAGCTCTACAGTAATGCCAACCTGCTCGATTACCGCCCCTCAAATCCGCAGGAGAGTTATGCGTTTGTCGATATCCCCCTCATCTACGGCCTCAATGAACTGCGCCTGATCTTCCATGGGCCCCAGGGAGAAAAGCGGGTTGAGAGTCATATTTATAACGTTGGGCGTAACATGATCGAACCGGGAAGCTTCAACTACCAATTCACTGCATCCAACGCTTCGCAACCTTCACTGTTCAGTCCGCAAGTCGGTAATCCAGCACCGCTCATGACGTGGAAAAGCACGCTCGGCGTCAACAAATGGCTCACGGAATCCAATTATCTCACATCACTCCTCATCGGCGGCCAGCGGCAAAACTTTGCCGGAGCAGGTTTCAGCGGATACCTCATGATGATGCAGCTTGACCTGCAAATGGCCCGGAATCTTGCCACCAGTCAGTGGGCCCGGCAGGCAAGCGCCCAGACAATCCTGGGGCCGATCAGCCTCTCCGCAACAATGCAGGATTATGATAAGGATTGGCATACAACCACCGGGATAATCTCATACCTGAAAAAGTGGGATGTGCGACTTGATGGTCTCAATCCTCTCTTCTTTTTGACCAATTCTCGCTTCTCCATGGCACTGGCCCAGACCGAATATGACGAGCTTCGCAAATCAAAAAGTGCCATCATCACGAGCAACCAACGAACATGGGGCATCGATCACCGGCACACGCTTACCGTTGAGCGAACAGCGGAGGGTAACACGAAGAGTGATGCTGTATCAGGCAGCTCTTATGCAAGCATGACGCACAGGAGCCTCGTCTTCAGGGGCGAAATCGACTATCAACTTCTGCCCGTGAGAATCATCAAAACGGTTGGAACCACCTGCGAGCTGCACTTGCAGCATGAGTGGTTGCTGGTCAACACTATTGCCTACACTCCCCTGAGCAAGGCACTGACAACCTCGCTGGGACTCAACCATACTTTCAGCACCATTGCCATGGGGGTTACAGCTAACTATACTCCCGGTGGATTGTGGGGTGTTGGTCTACAGCTCTCAACCAATATCAGCCACGACGGGCTAAGCAGCCAATGGAAAACCGACGGTAGTGTGAGCAGTCAGCAAGCCGCCATTTCCGCCCTTGCCTATCTCGACAGCAACCGCAACCGGCAGTGGGATGCAGGGGAAAGCACCATCAAGGATGCTGGATTTTTTGTCGACCAGCAAAGCCATCGCACCGTAACCGATTCAAACGGCATTGCCTTTCTTCAAAAAATTGCACCAAACACTCCAACAGATATTGCCCTCTCGCCGGGAACACTGAAAGATCTGCTCTGGGTGCCAGCCGACAAGGGGGTTCGTGTGGTGGCCCGGCCAGGCTATGCCATACAGGTAAAATTTCCCGTATGGGTAACGGGTGAAATAAGCGGTACGGTCTACAGAAAAAAAAAGGGTGTTGACAGCCCCGCTTCAGGAATCAGTATAGAAGCCATCAATATGGAAGACAAGGTGATCGGGAAGACACGGTCTGAATATGATGGGGTTTACATTCTCGGAGCGCTGCCAACCGGAAAGTGCATTGTGCGCATGTCGCCCGATCAGGCCGCAAAACTCGGAACAAACTCACCATTACAGCAGGTAACCATTCCTCCAGAGGGCAGTTATGTCGATAATGTCAACCTGGTGCTCGAAGAACTTCTCGCAGAACCAGGTGGGAGTGCCCCGGCTGAATCCAGCCAGACAGCTCCCGCAGAATCTGACAAAGAGAAGCTGCTTCAAACTCCCAAGCCTTGAAGCTATACTTATTTTCATATTTGAATTTGTTTTCTTCCTCATCTTTAGTAACTTTCAACGAAGGTTTTTTTGGCTTTTTTATTGGATAAAAAAGTAGTTATAGCGCATTTTTGCTGATTCAAAAAACCTCCGCATCACAGAAGAAAGTGGGAGGTTACCCATGATAAACAGATGTATCGTTATTTCCGGCCTGATCTTTTTATTCTTTTTTGGAAGTCAGGCAAATGCTGTTGCCGCCGAAAGTAGAGCCACGGCGACAATATTGACCGCTGTATCCACTTCAAAAAACACCGATACCAGTACAGCCGGTGATCTTGCTTTTGGTGTGATCGTTCCGGGTGAGTCATCAGGCACGGTAACCATATCGCCATCACCAACCTCCGCCCGCACGCATGATGGAGGTGTGGAGCTTGTCGCATCAATCTCCGGAGCAGCATCATTCAATATTTCAGGTGCCGCCAATACCCCCTACACGGTCACCTTGCCCGATATCGACACTATCAAGATCTCCAGCGGCAGCAACACTATGATGGTGCATAGCTTCACAGTCTCTTCCACATCAGGCTCTTTAAAACTGGGAAGTGATGGCCAAGGGACATTCAATGTTGGTGGAAAGCTGGAGGTCGGTGAAAAGCAGCCCGCTGGCAACTACATCGGCACTTTTGAGGTGACCGTCGCCTACCAGTAAGTTTTGCAACACCATATTCTACTGTTGCAAAACACTCTCTCTGCGCTCCTTTTTTTCAACTGAACCAAAAAAACTGAGTCTTCAAGCTGTTATGGTTACATTTTCTACCATTATGTGGTTTATTGCATCATCCCCACAATTTTGTCCCTATTTTCAAATTCTTGCTGCAGAAAAATATTAATCCTAACTTCTTTTAAAAAAATCTCTTGCATGTTATTCTCATTATCTGGCACGATAGTTGATAAATAATAGTGATGCGTTCAAAAAAAACAAGACAACAGGAGAGATCATGAGCACTGCCAGCACCCTATACGGCGACCTTTCAGGTGTCGAATTCCGCACACTCTATTCCAACGGCAAAACGGATGGCTGCCTTGTCACCGAGGCCAATACACTCGCGACCCCATACGGCACGCTGGTACCCCAATACGAAGCAGAGGACATGGGGCGACGTGCGGTCAAGCCCCTCTATTTTTACAAGGATGGGTCGCTGAAATCAATTGCCCTGCAATCACAAACCATGCTTGAAACACCGATTGGTGCCATCCCGGCAGAGCTGGTGACCTTTCATAAAAATGGAAGCATCAAACGGATCTTTCCGCTTGACGGCAAACTGAGCGGCTTCTGGTCGTGGAAAAATGAGTTCGCCCTTGCCACCGCACTCACCTTCCACTCGCCAGTGGGAACCCTTACCACCAAGGTGATAGGCTTGCAGTTTTATGAAAGCGGTGCGCTGAAAAGCATCACCCTCTGGCCAGGCCAAACCCTGAAAATTGAGACGCCAATGGGAGAGGTGACCGTGAGAAAAGGGTTGGCCTTCTATGAATCAGGCTCAATCCGCTCCTTTGAGCCTCTCAAAAAAATGGAAATAGCCACCCCGATCGGAATGATTTCTTCGTACGACAACGAACCGAACGGCATTCACGGCGACGTCAACTCAGTCCAGCTTGCTCAGGATGGCTCAATAGAGGCACTCAGCACGGTAGATCATGCCATCCATGTCTCGACCTCAGGAGAGGAAGGAAAACTCTTCCATCCCGGAGTAAAAAACAACGTCTGTGGTGATGAGCGTAAGGTGAGCATTCCCATGAAGGTGCGCTTCGAAAAAAGCCAGGTCATCTTTCACGACAATCCCGCCCTCTCCTTCAACATCAAAGAGTACCATTTTGAAGTAAGAATGATGGACGCTGTAACAAAAGAGCCCATCTACTCCTGCTCGGAATAACCCTGTCACGAACCACTAACCAGTGGTTCGTGGTTCGTGATTACTGACAACTGATTACTGACAACTGATTACTTAATTACTAACAACTTTCCCCCGCAACCCAGCCGGTGGAGAATGCGGCCTGCAGGTTGAATCCACCAATCTCTCCAGCATAGTCAAGAAGTTCACCGCAGAGAAAGAGGTGTGGCACAACCCTTGAACAGAGTGTTTTGGGGTTCACCTCCGAAAGCGACACTCCTCCGGCAGAAATTTCACCCTGATCAAGCGGCACATCACGCACGCTGCCAAGCGGAAAGCGTTTGAGAGTTGAAAGCAGCGACTGCCTTTTTTCCCTCGCAAGTCCACTCCAGGTGACATCATTTTCGAGACCCGCATAGCGCATGATAAAGGGCACAAGAGCCGTAGGAATTGTGCCATTCAAAGCCACACCAAAAGAGCCTTTTTGGGGAGCTATCGGGCATGACTGCAAAAACTTGCGAACCATCTGTGTACCACTCTTGCGCGCCTGTCTCAAAAGCTCTGACTCAAGCTCAGCGCTACTTTGCTGAGCAAAAAGGTCGGCAAAGAGAGCGCAAGTGCCCGACGCACCCATCAGCTCCGCAACGTCACGCGAAAGCGAAAGGGCCGCCGGGCCACTGAAGCCGCGATGTGTAAAAAGCAGGTCGCCGCGCCGCTCAACACTCTTTCCTCCAGCAATGGCAACAAGGCTGATTCCTCGGAGCGCAAGACCTGAAAGTGAGGCGGGAGGAGGCTTGATGGTGAAGAGTGGAGCAAGGGCTGCCGATGGCTTTGTGATGGTGTGGCCAAGCGAGCGAGCAATGGCAAGGCCATCACCCGTTGTGCCGGTTTTTGAGTAGGAGACTCCGCCCGTTGCCAGAATAAGAGAATCAGCCGTGAACACCTTGTCGGCAGTGGTCACCACAAAGAGTTCTCCCCGGCGCTCGACACTCCGAACCCGGCTGGAGTAATGCGGCTGTACCTTCGAATCCCGCAGCAGCTCTTCAAAGGCACGGGCCACCGTCGCAGCATCTCCGCTTACAGGAAAAACCTTTCCATCAGGACGATCCTCAGTTTCAACACCCCGAGAACGCAAGAGTTCAAGAAGGTCGCTGTTTGAAAAGCTGTACAAGGCGTGACGCAAAAAACGTGCTTCATTGCGCCGCAAAAAGCCCTGCTCAAGCAGCTCTGCCGGAGTGCCCTGGTGGGTCACATTGCATTTGCCGCCCCCCGATATCCTGATTTTCGCTCCAGGGCGCGCATTCCGCTCGATGATGTTTATGGAACAGGGCTGGCCGGAACCCTTTGCACTTCGACGCGCAGCAATGGCCGCAGCCATCCCCGCCGCGCCACCGCCAATAACAAGAATTGTGGAATGGAGCTGGCCCGCTCCCTCTGCTGTTGTTTCAATGTTGTTCATGGGGCTAAAGTTACTCCGTGCAGGGAAAACTACAAGCTCTCTTTTTCCTGTTCACTCCATTTGCGAGAATGCCTCCCAAAAAATTCCCCTCCCTCGGAGGGGTGGCAGGCGAAGCCTGACGGGGTGGTTACAAGTTGCGGGGGAAGGGCCGATTACCCGGCACCTACCACAACTTGAAAGCTCACTCCTGCACCGTCACCCTCATGCCGTCCCTGAGCTCATTGACAGGATGCACCACCACCCGCTGACCAACCCTCACCCCTGCGAGCACCTCCGCCTGAACGGTACCCCGCATCCCGACACTCACCACACTGTCCACGGCGCATCCATCCTCAATCACAAAGAGATGCCACCCCTCTTTGCCCCTGAAAAGGCTGCTGACCGGCACCTGGAGCACATTGGGCGCCTCACGCAGCACAATGCTTGCCTGAACACGGAAATTATCGCCGAGCAGTGGCTCGTCTTTGCTCAGTGTCGCCACAATATTCACCCGTTTCTCTTCAATGCCGAGTGCAGAGGTTTTGGTAAAGGCGGCAGGCCCCACCGTTTTCACCACACCCTGCAACTCCCTCTCACCGCCCCAATCGAGAATCACTACCCGGTTTCCCGGCTTTACCCTGATGGCATCGGAAGAGAGGAGATCAATCACAATTTCAATGGCTGAAGGGTCGCCAATATCAACCAGCGGTGAACCGGCAGGCACAACCCGCTCGCTCTTTTCGTGAATGCGAAGCACCCGCCCGTCAACCGGCGAGAACACCTTCACCGGTTTTTTCGACAACTGCTGGTCAACAAGAGCCTGAAGCGCACCAAAATTGTAACGGGCAGCTTCAACCCCTGAACGGGCGGCTTCACCCTCTTTTCGCAGCGTTTGAGCCTCACTCTCGGCAAGTTCATAAACCTCTTTTGAAACCGCCCCCTCCCGATAGAGGTTACGATAACGCTCGAAGCGGCGTTCTGCCTGTGCAAGCGTAAGCGCCGCCCTCCGTTGCCGGGCAATCGCCTCATCAAGGGTCGCACGGGCCGAACCCGCCCTCGATGAAGCCTCACGGTACTCACGGCTGTCGAGCTGGGCAGGCAGCAGCGAAGCCACCACACTCCCCTTGCGCACACTGTCACCCTCTTCAAGCTCCACCCTCACCAATTGCCCGCTGACCGGAGCGGCCACCACAAAACGGTCGTTCACACGGGTGACCCCCTCCCCCTCAAGCGTGACCTGCAGCGGGCCGCGCTTGACAACGGCGGAATCGACAGGAAGCGGAGAGGGGCGGAAAACAAAAAAAAGAATCAGTGCCGCCACGGCAACGGAGATTGCGGCAATGCGCTGTGTTTTTGAGAGTACCATAGAGATCTATTCCCTTGTTTTTAAAACCTCGACCAAATCAAGACTCGTAAGCCGCCTTCTGACCAGAAATGCTGAGACCAGCGAGACAAGAACAATAACCACAAAAGCAAAGAGAAAGTTAAAAGCGCTGAAGACCAGAGGGAGCCGGTAGAGTTCAGAACTGAGCGCATGGGCAAGCAGTGCAGAGAGAGCGATGCCAATCAGAAAGCCGACCGGTATGGCCGCCATCGTCAGCAGTGCCTGTTCACCAAGCAAAATAAAGGAAATTTCCCCCTTTGTCATGCCGAGCACCCGGAGGCTTGTCAGTTCGCGTGCCCGCTCTGAAAGCGATATGCGGGCACCGTTGTAGACCACCGCAAAGGCAAGCACACAGGCAAAAGTAGTAAGAATGAGGGTCGAGGTGTTCATGCTCTGGGCAATCAGCTCATCAAAACTCTGCTTCATCGCCTTGAGCATCATGATGCCCGAAACTCCCGGCATACCCTTGAAAGTGGTGTAGAGCTTCGCAGCCTTGGTTTGATCAAGACGCAGATAGGCCGCGTTCAACGCTCCTCCATCCCCCGCCAGACGGTTCAGCGATCCAAGATTCATGTAAGCCGAAAGACCGAGAATTTCATCAATGGTACCACTGACAAGCAGCTCCCGGTGACGCTGGCGCCCCTGCAAAAAATCAACCTGCAAGGTGTCGCCCGGCTTGACACCAAGCAGCGTTGCCAGCGTTGAGGTAAGCAGAACCCCCTCAGAAGGGAGGCTGATTTGACGGTTCGACTGATCAACCAACCGCTGCAACCCCTCTGCCGACTCCATCCCCTTGATCGACTGCCGACGAACACGATGACCGAAACTCATCTTCACCGGCTCTTCGCGATAATATTCATGCTCAACCACCCCATCAAGCGAGGCAATAGTAAAGCGTACCGAAGGAGGCATTGGGTTATTGAAAATCAGTGTAACATCCTCACGGTGCTTCTCGTTGAACTCCACCTGCACCATCCGGTCAAGGGAGTCGTAGGTATAACGACCCGCAATAAGAATCGCAACGGAAAGGGAGATCATCAGCACCGAGAGAGCGGCTTTCCAAGGACGGCGCTCCAGGTTCCGCACAATAATGCGCAGGGAGACCGGAATTTTTTTGCGCAACGACTCCCGATCAAAAATGCCCGGCTTGTAGAGTACCGGAGAGTCCGGGCGCATCGCCTCGGCTGGAGGGAGCTGCACCGCACTGCGTACGGCACCAAGCGCTCCAAAAATAGCCGCAGCAAAACTCAAAAGAACCGAGAGGGCAACATCTTCAAAACGGAAAAAATAGACCAGCTCGGCAAAATTGTAAAATTCTGCATAGATGTTCATCAGCCCCCTGCCAAGCCACGCACCAAGCAGTGTACCGACAACCGCACCAAAAGCAGTGGGAATCAGAGCAAAACCAAGATAGTGCAGCCCCACATCCTCGTTGGAGTAGCCGATAGCCTTGAGCACGGCAATCTGGTCGCGCTGGGTGGCCACAATGCGGCGAAGCACAATATTGAGCAGAAAGACCGCCACGGCAAGAAAGACAACCGGAAGAAAGGTGATCTGGATGCCGACCTGCTTGATCTCATCAACAATAAAGCGGTCGGAAAGATGCTCGCTCCGCCCGTAGGCGCCAAGTGAACCGTAGCGTTTGAAGAGGTTGTCGAGCCGCATGATGACATCTTTTTCAGATGCCCCGTGAGCCAGCGTGAGCGAAAGGTCATTGAAGGCTCCGCTCATGTCGAGCGCCGACTCCAGCGAGCGGCGCCCCATCCAGAAGACCCCGAAGCGACGCTTGTCGGGGAAAAAGGAGCCCGGCTGCACCTCATAGATATATTCGGGCGAAAGCCCCATGCCCACAATCAGCAGATTCCTCTTTCGGCCATTGATCACCGCACTGATCCGATCACCCGGAGCAAGGTGGTTCGCTTCGAGAAAGGGTTTGCTCGCAATCACCTCTTCTGGCTTTCCCGGCTCAATATAGCGCCCTTTTTTCAAAAAGAGATCATTCAGCACCGGCATACGATAGTCAGGAATCGAGACCAGTCGGGCGGAGGCAGGTTCATCAAGCCCCGGCACATCAAGGGTAACATCAGCCGTAATGCGCGTCGTGACCGATGCCACACCCGGAATACGGCTCACCGCTTCACGATAAAACTCCGGAGCACGCTTCACCTGCACAAAAACATCCGCAAAACGGAAGCGATTGTAATAGCGCTGACGCGAAGCCTCCAGCGAATACTTTACACTGCTCATGGAGACAAAAACCGAAATACCGCAAGCCACAACAGCCGCAACGGCAAGCATCTGCCCCTTGAGGCGCATCAGTTCGCGCAACAGCTTTCTCTGAAGGGCTTTCATCGCTCGCCCTACCAGACCAGTTCCGAAGGTGACAGCCGGGTGAGGTTCCGCCGGTCCTCGGAGAGCTCGCCGCTCCGCAGACGTACAACCCGGTCAGCCATCCCCGCAATCGAAGCGTTATGGGTGATGACCAAGGTTGTCGTACCCAGTTCGCGATTGACCTTCTCAAGCACATCAAGCACCAGTTTACCAGTCTGAAAATCGAGTGCCCCCGTGGGCTCATCACAGAGCAACAGCTCAGGCCGCTTCGCAACCGCCCTCGCAATAGCAACCCGCTGCTGCTCCCCGCCTGAAAGTTGCGCGGGGAAATGGTTCAAACGGTCACCAAGGCCAACCAGCCGTAGCGCCTCCTCTGCATTCATCGGATTATCAGCAATCTCGGTCACAAGCTGCACATTCTCAAGCGCCGAAAGGCTTGAAATAAGATTGTAGAACTGGAAAACAAAGCCAATCGAACAACGACGGTAAGCGGTCAACTCCGCCTCAGTAGCCGCCGTAATCTCTCGCCCATGAAAAAAAAGTTTCCCCGAAGAGGGAAGGTCAAGGCCACCGATAATATTGAGCAAGGTCGATTTGCCACTGCCCGAAGCCCCCAGCAGCACCGCCAGCTCCCCCGCATGAAACTCCAGCGAAATATGCTTCAGCGCATCAACCCGCACCTCCCCCATCATGTAAACTTTCGACAGGTCGGTGATTCTGAGCACCTCTCTGTGCTGCCCTCTGTCGAGTGGATTATCTGGCAAGCTGTGTAATATTATTTGGAAATAGAGCAAATGCGGCACAACAACCCTT
Organism: uncultured Chlorobiaceae bacterium; assembly: GCA_903838025.1. GTDB lineage: Bacteria > Bacteroidota > Chlorobiia > Chlorobiales > Chlorobiaceae > Chlorobium. Next base: position 3,642 of record CAILXB010000071.1, on the reverse strand, counting down.
ACTTCGAAAGAAGAATAAAAAAATCTGATTTTGCCGCTTTTTATCGAAAGTAATTACCTGTTCACAACCGGACGATACCGCATCGAAGGCAGACAAAAAAAACTGTTTTTTCCGCCTCGGCAGCTTTAAACAGCCGGTAGACGCGTTCAGCCTGATCCACATCGTCACGAACGAGAAAGCGGGCAAGAATATTGGTATCGTAAGGAGAAACTACGAAAAGTTTAAGCTGCCATCAAGCAGAGAGTACACGCATCTCATTCAGGCAACGTCACCTCTCCGATGATACTGTCGAAATCCACCAAGAAAGAGGGCTCTATCCTGTTAAAGCTGTCGCGTCCTTCAGGCATGGTGTGAATCCCTTTGGGCATGCACTCATGGGCGATGATATACTGACGGAGATAGTTGGTGAGTCGGTAGTATCCGCTCGGCTTACCGGTTGATTCAAGCACTGGCTTGGATAAAGCCCAACCCTCAACAATTTGCTCAATGGTCGCCTGATAGAGTACCTTTTTGCGGTTTCGTTCAAGGCTTTTCTGCTCTTCTTTTCCCATCGTTACAACTGCGGCAACTTTTGTTTTCGAGAGCATATTCATATTCAGTATCCGGATGTATTATTCAATCATTTACGCATTGAACTTCAATATAAGCATACCAAACCTTTTTCTCTGTACCAACAAGGGGAGTGTTTGAGAATCTTCGAGCAAAAACTTAAAATTGGTATTTTGTCGCTGCGCGGCTTCGGCATCATCTCTTTTACCAACAGCAACAAACCTATGAACGTCAACCTCTTCATTCTCATACCAATCGTGCTTTTTATCGGCATTATGGCCGGTAGTTCAATCGGCCTCTTTCTTGCAAAAAGAGCTTCATCAGGCCTTGGTGAGTTCGTCAGAATCGGCCCATCAACCGTGAGCGGTCGGGGGGCTTTTGCCCTAAAAAAGATCAATGAAGGCGACATTATCGAGCGCTGTCCCGCCCTTGAGGTAACCGACCAGGATGTCGGAGGTGAACTGCTGAACTATGTCTTTTATGGCAGTACAGAAAGCACCCGTCTTGTGGTGATGGGCAACGGGATGCTCTTCAACCACTCATCAACACCCAACGTCGCCTATTACCGCGAGCAGGGCGAACTCGGGGTGGAACTTGTCCTCTATGCGTTGCGCAACATCAGCAAGAGTGAAGAGCTTTTCTACACCTACGGCGATGACTGGTGGGCTACCCGGGCTTGATGCAGAGGGGCAAGCTGGAAATAAACCGCTCCATCACCCGGCATGAGGAGTCAAAATCCTCCTGCGAAAAGATCTCCATGGTAAAGACGCGGCTAACCAATGGCTGACGCGCAAGTTCACCCATAAGCAGCTCAAGCGCTTCAGGCTTCAGGTGGCTCAGGGAGTTGTGATCTTTGCCGTCCAGAGTGCCGTGGACATGCAGCACTTTGGCATATTTGAGGTATCGTTTGAGATAGTCCGCAGTCGGGAATCCGTAGAACTCAAGATGGCCCACATCGAGCGTGACGGAGAGACCAAACTCTTCGACTACAGGCCAGACAAGCTCAAAGGGGTAGTTGAGATTTTCAACACAGAATTCTGATGCCGCTACATCTGTTTCCTGCAGAAGCATGGTTATGGAATCACGCAGCGCCTCCGTAAAGAGTCTGTTTTCATCCGCAGAAAATTTGTTGATATCGACACCCGGTCCCGCCTCAAAGTGCATGACACAGGCAGATTTTGGCAAATCGCGGGTCAACTCGATAATGCGCAGGCATTTGCCGACGGAGCGCTCCCGCACTGCCCGTTCAGGATGGCCGAGATAGACATCAAGCGGAAGGTGCACCGAGTAAGTCAGCGAATTCTCATCAGCCATCCGGGCAAGTTGCTGCATATCAGCGGGCGAAGGCAGATTGCTGAACTCATCCGACTCGAAAAGTACCAGCTCGATATCGTCCACCTTGTCCTTGAGAAACTCCACATTGGGGATGATATCGGCAGGAATGATGTAGGAACTTGTCCCGAAACGAAAGGGAAATTGCTGTTTAAGGGTCATGGTTGTCAATGGTGTGGTTGTTGCTGAAGTTGGGCCATCAGCTCATGAATGGAGTTCCAATTTTGAGCCCCGGCATGCTTCAGGCGAGCTGCAAAATCGACTGCAGCTTTGCCTTCGGTGTAGTCCCTTTCTCCGATACCGGCGGCGAGCAAAACTGTTTTGCCTCTTTCCAAAGCCTCTCCGGCAAGCTGAAGGTTGACAAGGTTTCCGGAGCCGAAAGGCACCTGGCTGAGCACGACTGCGTCAGCCTTTGAGATCATCTCCATCGCCTTTGCTATGGCCGCAGCGCCGACTGGCGAAAAGGGCTGCTCAAGCACCACAGGGATGTTGAGCGCCCTGGCGGCTTCGGCATCAGAATCAAGGCGGTTGAGAACTCCGGTTGTCACCTCATACCCCTCGATAAGAAGCCTGCGGTAAAGCTCAATGCCGCTTCCCCCGCCAGCAATAACGTGGACACTTTTCTCCAGCTTCCTGCGCCGCCTCAGACTCTCAATCGCTCCCGATACCTGCAAATAACCGGTATAGGGATCCTGCTGCACCGTGAGGTCGCAGTTGTAGACCCGGCTCAACAGTTCTGGCTCCAGCACCTCGGCGGGCGTTCCCGCTCTTGCAAGAGTACCTGCCTCCATCAGCAGAAAGCGGTCGGAGATTCCTGCAGAGAGCGTCAAGTCATGGCTCACCAGCAGACTGGTCCTCCTCTTTTCGCGGTTGAGATTCATCAGAATCTGGAGCACCTCCTGGCGATGGTTAATGTCGAGATGGGAGATCGACTCGTCGAGCATGATGATTCTGGGCTCCTGTGCAAGCACCATTGCAAGGGCAACGCGCTGCTGCTCTCCGCCGCTCAGCTCAGTAAAAAAGCGGTCGCGCAAGGCCAGCACATCGGTGTAGATCATAGAGCGCTCAACCAGGTCATGATCGAGCGAAGAGGGCGTTCCCCATCGCCCCATAGAGCTGATTCGACCATTCATCACAATCTGGCTGACCGTAAAGGCCATGGGTGAATCAATTTTCTGCGGCACAACACCAAGCAGTGAGGCCCGGACGGCTGGCTTGATGCGCTGCACATCATGGCCGAAAAGCTCAACCGTGCCGGAGAGTGGCTTCAGAAGCGCTGCAGCGGTTTTCAGCAGGGTGCTTTTTCCGCAGCCATTGGGGCCGATAAGGGAGACAAACTCCCCCTCTTTTACCGTAAAGCTGACATTGTCGAGCACCCGCCTCTGCTTGTACCCGGCGGAAACATTCCTGAAGGTCAGGGCATCCTGTTCCATTGTCATGCTATCCATGCCTGTTGCATTCTCCGCTGAAGAATAATGAGAAAAAAGGGGCCGCCAGCAAGAGCGGTCACCACACCGACCGGTATTTCAACCGGAGCAAGCAGGGTGCGGGCAACGGCATCGCAGAGGACAAGAAAGGTTCCTCCGCCAAGAGCGGCCAGAGGCACGAGCTTTCGGTGATCCGGCCCGAACATGGCGCGCATGACGTGGGGCACAATAAGACCGACAAAGCCGATCATGCCGGAAAGGGAGACAGCCGTTGCGGCAAGCAGCGTCGCAAAGAGGAGGCCAACGACAATAACAACATCGGCACGCAATCCCT
>CAILXB010000070.1 GCA_903838025.1 uncultured Chlorobiaceae bacterium | reverse complement strand
TTTACGCGCAAGGTGCATCGCAAGCTTGGCGGGAACTTCACCTTTCTGATTCTGACCGATCGTGACGATCTTGATACGCAGATTTACAAGAGCTTTGCCGGTTGCGGTGTGGTGGATAACGATCGCGATCCGTGCCGAGCTTCCAGCGGGCAGCACCTTTGCGACTTGCTCGGGCAGCACAAGAAGTATGTTTTTTCGCTGATCCAGAAGTTCAATGTGGAGGTGAAGCCTGAGGAAAGCTATACCAGCCGTGACGATATTATTGTCATTACCGATGAGGCGCACCGGACGCAGTACGGGATGCTGGCGCTCAATATGCGCAATGCGCTGCCGAATGCCAGTTTTATCGGCTTTACCGGCACGCCGCTCTTCAAGGATGACGAGATTACCCGTCGAGTCTTTGGCGACTATGTTTCGACCTACGATTTTCAGCGGGCGGTGGACGACAAGGCGACCGTGCCGATCTACTACGATGCCCGAGGTGAAAAGCTTGGTATTGCGCTGGGCGACCTAAATGAGCGCATTGCCGAGAAGCTGGAGAGCCTTGAGATTGAGGATATCAATGTCAGCGAGCGGCTTGAGACTGCTCTCAGGCGCGATTATCATATCATCACGGCTGAAAAGCGCCTCAACCAGATTGCGCGTGATTTTGTCTACCACTATTCCAATGGCTGGGAGTCGGGCAAGGCTATGATGGTCTGTATCGACAAGATTACCTGTGTGCGGATGTATCTCTTGATTGAGTTTTACTGGCAGGTTCGGATCGGGGAGCTGGAGCGTGAACTGCCTGCGCTTGCCGACGAGCAGGAGGAGATTCAGCGGCAACGGAAGATTGTCTGGATGCGTGAAACCCTCATGGCGGTTGTGGTGAGCGAGGAGCAAGGGGAGGTGGAGAGGTTCCGCAAGTGGGATCTTGATATTCTGCCCCACCGGCGGCTCATCAAGGAGGGGATGGAGCTGCCGGACTCCATGAAGACGAAGCCCCGCTTCCGCAACATGCAGCGGATGGCTCTCGACGATGCCTTCAAGGAGGAGGAGCACCCTTTCCGCGTTGTCTTTGTCTGTGCGATGTGGCTCACCGGTTTTGATGTGCCGAGTCTGGCGACCATCTATCTCGACAAGTCGCTCACGGCGCATACGCTGATTCAGGCTATTGCGCGGGCCAATCGGGTCAATGCGGGAAAGATCAACGGCCTGATTGTTGACTATTGCGGTATTCTCCGCCACCTGCGCAAGGCACTGGCTACCTTTGCCGGAGTGGGTGATGACGGGCATGAGGGCGGCGGGAGTGAAAATGATCCGGTAAGAGCTGATGAGGAGTTGCTGGCTGATCTTGTTGCAACGATAGGGGTTATCCGCTCCTTCCTTGTCGGGCGCGGCGCCTCTCTTGATGATCTTCTCACCAAAAGCGGTTTTGAGCGCAATGCCGCCATTCTTGCGGCCAAGGAGGCGGCGAATGAAAATGATGAGAGTCGAAAGCGTTTTGAGGTGATGTGCCGGGAGCTTTTCAAAAAGTTCAAGGCTTGTATCAATATTGAGGGGATCAATGGCGTGCGGGCCGATTACCATGCCATCACGATGGTCTACAGGAGCCTGGGGGAGGATCGCGAGCAGGCCGATATTACCGATATCATCCGGCAGTTTCACCATATTGTTGATGCGGCCATTGAGGTTATACCCGCCCAGCTTTCAGAAGCATCGGAGCCCTTCGATATCAGCAAAATAGATTTCGAGCGGCTTCGCAAGGAGTTTGAGCGGAGCCGGATCAAGCACAGTGCTGTCCAGAATCTCAGTCAGGCGATTGACAACAAGCTGCGGCGGTTGATGGAGCGGAACCCGCTTCGCACCGATTTTCAGCGTCACTATGAGGATATTGTTGAGGCTTACAACCAGGAGAAAGATCGTCCCTCCATTGAGAAAACCTTTGAGGAGCTGGTGCGCTTGGTGCAGGAGCTTGATGAGGAGGAGAGCCGGGCAGTGCGTGAAGGGCTGACGGAGGAGTCGCTCGCCATTTTCGATTTGCTCAAGAAAGAGGAGTTGAGCACGCAGGAGAGAGGCCGAATCAAGAGGGTGGCGAAGGAGCTGCTTGATACGCTCAAGAGTGAAAAGCTCAAAATCGACCACTGGCAGGAGAAGGAGTCGACCCGTGACGCAGTTCGTGCGGAAATCCGGAATTTTCTCTGGAGTGACGATACGGGTTTGCCGGTAGAGTGTTATACTGAGGCGGAGGTTCAGGAGAGGGCCGAGGAGATTTTTCGCCATGTCTATCGTGCCTACCCCGTCGTTCCTTCGCCCTTCTATGAAAAAACCGTGGCGGCATAATTTTAAATACCGAAAGAGACGATGATGCAGAAAAAAGAGTTGGGCAAGACGAATATGCAGCTTACGCCCATTGGCTTTGGCAGTTGGGCCATCGGGGGTGCCGATTGGGCCTACGGGTGGGGCGCACAGGATGACGGGGATGCCATTGCGGCTATTGAGCGTGCCGTTGAGCTTGGCGTCAACTGGATTGATACGGCGGCGGTCTACGGGCTTGGCCATTCGGAGGAGCTGGTGGGCAGGGCGGTTGCCGGTATGAAGCAGAGGCCCTATATCTTTACCAAGTGCTCGATGGTCTGGAATGCGGAGCGTCAGGTGAGCTTCAGTCTCAAGGCGGATTCCATTCGGCGGGAGTGTGAAGCGAGTTTGAAGCGGTTGCAGGTGGATTCCATTGATCTTTACCAGATTCACTGGCCGAACCCTGATACCGATCTGGAGGAGGGGTGTGAGGAGATGGCCCGCCTGCAGGAGGAGGGGCTGGTGCAGCACATTGGTGTCTCAAATTTCAGTGTTGATCAACTGCGCAGGATTATGCCTATTGCGCCTGTCGCCTCTTTGCAGCCGCCCTACTCAATGTTGCGCCCTGCCGTTGAAAAAGAGATTCTGCCATTTTGTCTTGAACAGGGTATTGGCGTGATTGTTTACTCTCCGATGCTCTCCGGCATGTTGAGCGGAGCAATGACTCGTGAGCGGGCGGCAAACTTTTCGCCGGATGACTGGCGGCGTCAGAACAAGGAGTTTCAGGAACCGCGTCTCTCTTTGAACCTTGAGTTGGTTGAGCTGCTGAAACGAATTGGCGCACCGCATGGTTGTTCTGCCGGGGAGGTTGCCATTGCCTGGACGTTGCGCAATCTTGCCGTGACCGGTGCTATTGTTGGGGGACGCAATGCTGCGCAGGTTGAGGGGATTGTTGGGGCAGGGGAGTTCAGGTTGAGTGAAGAGGAGCTTGAACGTATTGGGCGTTTTCTGGCTGGTATGCTGAAATAGACGGGGAGCGTATCGCTTCCGTGGATGTTTTTGGCTTTTCTGCTTGCAGTGAATTTTTTGGTAAAGTATTGGGTTCTTTGGGGAGATAACGTGATTGCAAATAATTGTATTGCATTACGCTATAAATAGCTTAAATTGCGTCTATAGTTTTTTTTTATAAATCACAAGAGATTCAGGTGAAAATGGGTTTGTTCAGTAATCTGTACAGGGATATTGCTATTGATTTCGGAACAACGAACACGTTGATTTTTATCCACGGTTTGGGCATTGTTTTAAACGAGCCCTCGATTGTTGCGCGTGAGTTGAGCACTGGGAAGGTTATAGCCATAGGGCGGGATGCTCTTCTTATGAGTGATAAAGTCCATACTGGTATTGTTACTGTCCGGCCACTGTTCAATGGTGCAATAGGCGATTATCAGGCAATGCAGGAGCTGATTAGGGGGCTTATCAATAGAACAAAAACGCGACTTTCCTACGGTATTAACCGCATGGTTATCAGTATTCCTTCGGGAATTACTCCTGTTGAAAAGAGGGCTGTGCGAGATTTTGCCCAGCATGTTGGCGCAAGAAAAGTGTATCTTGTGACCAATCCCATGGCTGCGGCAATAGGGCTTGGGCTTGACGTCAGGGAGCCAATGGGTAACATGGTTGTCGATATCGGAGGTGGTACGACGGAAATTGCTGTCATGTCACTCAGCGGTATAGCTGCTGGGGAATGCGTGAAGGTTGCCGGGGCCGAACTTGATAACTTGATCAGCCGTTATCTCCGGGAGGAATACAACATGTCTGTTGGCGAGCTTACTGTTGAAAATATCAAGAAAACCATCGGATCAGCCTATAAACTGGAAAAAGAGCTGACTATGGATATCAAGGGAATTTGTCTTGAGTCCGGACTTCCCGAAGTGAGGAAGCTCAAATCCGAAACGATCAGGGAGGTTCTTGCGACCCCCCTTAACCAGATTGTCACGTCGATTAAAAAAAGTCTCGAGACTTTGGTGACCAAACCTGAAATTTCGGTAGACGTTTTTGATCGAGGCCTCTTTCTTGTTGGAGGCGGCGCGCTCATCAGGGGGCTTGACAAAAAAATCCATGAAGAGACCAATGTTTCTGTCCACGTCTGCGAAGAACCGCAGTCAATTGTGGTAAAGGGGGCTGGAGAGATTCTGGAGAACCTTGAAAAGTATAAAGGTCTTTATTCCGTCTGACCTCTGTACAACGAGCAGCTCCTTGCACCCTTGTTTTTGGGTTCAGGGCCGAAATTTTCGGTAGTCGATATCGAATTTTTTTATCCTGAGCCCCATGATCCTGTCCGAAAGTCCAAGCTGCACTGCGGCACGCGTCATGTTTCCTTTGGTGCGTTTGAGTGCCTCCATAATCATCTCTTTTTCTATCGCATCGAGCTTTTGCTGCAGCGACCCGGTATAGGGTGTCCCGCTCGACTCGGCCGTCTGGAGTGTCGGCGGAAGGTGGTAGCCGTGGATGACGTTATCTTCACTCAAAATGACTGCCCGCTCGATGCAGTTCTGCAATTCGCGCACGTTGCCTGGCCAGTGGTAGCGCATCAGCATGTCGATTGAGGTTGTCGATATTCGCCTGATTCCTTTCTGGTTCGCTGCGTTGTATTTTTCTACAAAATAATCGGCAAGCAGCAAAATATCGGTCTTGCGTTCGCGAAGCGGGGGTACGGTTATGGGAAAAATGTTCAACCGGTAATAGAGATCTTCGCGGAAGAGCCCGTTGCGTATCAACTCTTCAAGATTACGGTTTGTTGCGGCAATGACCCGTACATCAACCTTGATGGTTTTGGAGCCTCCAACACGCTCAAACTCCTTTTCCTGTATAATTCTGAGCAGTTTTGCCTGAACGGCCAGGCTGAGTTCGCCAACTTCATCAAGAAAGATGGTGCCGTTATGGGCAAGCTCAAACCGTCCTTGCCGGGTAGCCGATGCTCCGGTGAAGGCCCCTTTTTCATGCCCGAAAAGTTCGCTTTCGACAATGCTTTCCGGCAATGCAGCGCAGTTGAACTTGATAAATGACTTGTCGAACCGTTGGCTTTTAAAGTGAATGGCACTGGCCACCAGCTCTTTTCCAACCCCGCTCTCTCCAAGTACAAGGGTAGTTGCATTGGTTTTTGCGATTTTGTCGATCATTTTGTAGAGCGACATCATCGGTTTCGTGTTGCCAATGATGTTTGCCGGGCGCTCGGCTTCTGAAATACTTTCTTCGTCGTGCTTCTCTATCTGGAGCCCCTGTTTTAATGGAAGTTTCTCCACGGTTGTTGTCTGCGTCTTTTTTTCGCTCTCTTCGTGTGCAAGCTGTTTTGTGCGTACGGCCTGTGAAATCATGGAGGCGATGATTGAGAGCTGGTCAACATAGTGCTGGAGCATCTCTCTCTGCACCTCTCCCGCTTTTGCTTTTTTGCTTTGCCCATTGGTCACTGCTGGCTCCAGTTGACGGTCGGCGCTCAGGGTACCGACAATTTCAGTCCCAGCCTTGATTGGAATGCAAATGAAACAAAGGCTCTCTTTTTTTGCCTTGCTTCGTGACCGGGTGCGGTCGAGAAAGAGCGGTTCGTCGTTGATGCAGGGCACAATGACTGCTTTTCCGCTTTTCACCACATGACCAATCACACCTTCGCCGATCTGGTAGCGCCCCCTCTCTCTTTCTTTTTCGGTCAGGCCGAATGATTCGTTGATCACAATTTCGCCGCTGTCACGGTTAAGGATTGTGATCATGCCTCTGAGCATGTCCATGTTCTCTGACATAATGAAAAGCACAAGCCGTAACACCTTGTTGATGTCATTTTCGTGATTTATTGTCCTGCTGACTTCAGCAAGCAGGCTGATGCTGCTGTGATCCTGTTCCTGGGCTATGAGCATGATGCTTGTAGTATGATGATCACTGTTTGACAAAAAGGCTGCTGTGGTAAATCTGTTCAACTTCTGCCGGTTTCAGTGCCCGCTTTTTGTCACTGGCCGCAGTGCGGACAAGGGCAAGAAGATGGTTGGCATCGCCCCTTGTCATGGCGATTCCCCTGCCCGAAAAAAAATGTTGCAGGGAGGCACTTCCTGAATGTTTTCCAATCACCATTTCGCACCTCTCACGACCAACCTGATCGGGTAGAAAAGGCTGGTAGGAGAGCGGATGTTTGAGCAGCGCGGCACAGTGAATACCCGATTCATGCTGGAATACCGCTTTGCCCACTACCGGTTTCTGATTCTCGATTGTTCTTCCCGCTGCTTTACTTACCACTGAGCAGAGGTGGGTGAGCTTTTTGGTGTCAATGCCTGTTTCATAGTTTCCAGAGAGTTTCAGCGCTATGGCAAGCTCTTCAAGTGCGGCATTTCCTGCCCGCTCACCAAGTCCTGTGACCGAAACACTGACTGCCTCGCATCCCGCTTCGAGAGCCGTAAAAGCGTTGGCTGTTGCCATGCCAAGATCATTATGGGCATGAAATTCAAGCGCGGTATCGCTTGCTGATTTCAGATGGCCTATCAGAGCAATTATGGATGACGGTGTAGCGACACCGACCGTATCGGCAATTCTCACCCGGTCGGCTCCGCACGCTTCAGCATTGAGCATGAAGCGCTTCAGCAGTTCAGGCTGTGCCCTTGTGGCATCCTGTGCGCCAACGCTCACATAGTCGAAATAGTGTTTTGCTCTTGGAATAAGCTCCTGTAACTGCTCTTCTACCCATGCGTAATCCCTCCCCATAAGCTTAAGGTATAACCGGGAGAGAGGAAAGCTGATGTGAACCGCCTCGGTGCCGCAGAGACACGCGTCCTCAATATCCTGCCATTTTGCCCGGGCCCAACTGGTCAGGCGTAGCGGCAGCTTTTGGGTGACAATGGTTCTGATGGTGCACCGCTCCTCGCTGCTGATGGCGGGGTAGCCAATTTCGAGCTCATCGACGCCAGCATCAGCAAGCAGGGAGGCAATATCAATTTTTTCCGCACTGCTGAAAACAACGCCAGGTGCCTGTTCGCCATCTCTGAGCGTTGTATCAATGATCCACGGCCTGATGGCGGCATGAGATTCTTTTTTGCTCTCTGTGCGCATATTCTGACGGTTTCTTCAGTAAACAAGAAATTCTGCCAGGAAAAGTGTCTGACAGTTTGAAATTTAAGCGCTCTGCTCTCTTTGCCTAAATAAGTAAGGCTTTGATAAAAAAATATAATAAAATTTCAGACATTTTTGTACGGATGCGTCACTTTTTATTACAAAACTGTTGCCGCGCCACTTTTTTGCGGTATTTGGGGTGGGGCGTGGTATGAGGGGCTGTCACCATCTTTGGGCCACCTGGGATCGCCGAGCTCCAGCTCGGCATTCAAGGATTCAATAGTCGGCACGCAAAGATAATTCTCTCTTTCCCTTAAATTCATGCGTCATGGCAAAAAGAGGTTAACGTCTGTGTTGCATGAAAAGTACGGTTAATTCCCATAGCAATGCGCTATCTTTCCATTCGCAATGAAAAGATCTGTTATCTTGTACAAAGTGTCACGGTGATGAGTGGGGTGTGGGTTACTTTACTCTTATCAGCGAATAGGCTATAGAGTACGATGTCAATTAATCATGAAAACCTATACATTGGATGAAGCTCAGGATAAACTTATCGGCCAACATGGCACCCCGCCGGAGAGGGACAGGTTTGAATATAACGTTATGACAGCTAAAAAGGGTGTGCGACGCAAGGGAAAGGCCGTTCACGCATCGACCATACCCATGAAAAAGGTGATGCGCAACCTTTCAAGGACGATAGGGCAGCCAGCAGGGACATTGCTTCATATCGGTGAACAAAAAACAGCCAATTGCGTCATTACGGTTTTTGGTTATGATGAAGAGCGTGAGTTTCATATTCCGGTGACGAGTGTTGCCGAATGCGAGGAATGGAAAGATCAGCAGCGGGTTCTCTGGATCAACATTGACGGGCTGCATGATGTTTCGGTGATTGAGGAAGCGGGCAAGCTGTTTGGTATTCATCCGCTGACCCTCGAAGATATTCTGCATACCGATCAGCGTTCTAAACTTGAGGACTTTGAGAGCTATCTTTTTCTGGTGCTCAGAACGCTTGAACTTGAAAAGATAAGCAATGATGTTCTTGATGAGCAGTTGAGCATGGTGATCGGAAAAAATTATGTTCTCACCTTCCAGGAAAAACCGGGAGACATGTTTGATGCGGTCAGGGAGCGGATCAAGAGCCCGGGGACAGGGATAAGAAAACGGGGGGCAGACTATCTTGCCTACGTGCTTATTGATTCCATTGTCGATAGTTATTTTACCGTTCTTGAAGAGCTTGAAGGTCGTATCGAACTGCTCGATCAGGAGCTTTTTACAACATCCGGCCGGGAAACCTTTGAATCCATCTATGACCTGAAAAAGGAGCTTATTCTTTTAAGGAAATCGGTAAGGCCGATGCGGGAGATTATCAACAGCATCAGCCGGGATCATTACAAGGTAATTGATGATGAAGCAACCTGGCCTTTTTTCAGGGATGTGTACGACAACGTCATTCTTATCAACGAAACCATCGAGACCTATCGCGATATCGTTCTCGGCATGTACGACACCTGGCTGGCCATTGTCAATAACAGGATGAACGAAATCATGAAGGTGCTCACCACGATCGCTACTATTTTTATGCCGCTCTCCTTTCTTGCCGGACTCTACGGTATGAACTTCCGCTATATACCGGGCCTTCAGTGGGAGTGGGGATTTTTTGCACTGCTTGTATTCATGGGGATCACTGTTGCTGGTATGATGGTTTATTTCCGTACACGAAAGTGGTTTTAAGGGGAGAGTAACCTTTTCAGCCATCCATTGCCAGCCAGCGATTGTGAGAGTTTTACAATGAAATCGATCACGCATAGAGTCCTTTTGCTGTTATTAAAAGGGCAAATAGAGCGAAAACCATGAAAATTACCGCTGCAAAGGGTGTTTTGTGGCTACTTTTCATTATGTTAGAATTCTAAAGTTTCATTCAAGACCTTGTCTCTTGAGAAAACTGCCCTGAAGCAGGAAATTGACCTTTTTT
>CAILXB010000069.1 GCA_903838025.1 uncultured Chlorobiaceae bacterium | reverse complement strand
ATCTTCGGATAACATAATGCTCACAGTTTCACAAGTTAATTTCTGCCTTTTTCAGAAATTCGCTGATTTCAAAATTGATTGATGATACTCCCCAACCCGCTTCGGCATCGAAGGGGTTCCGTAGATAGTATGGGCCATCAATCTGCTCATTCTCGTCAACCTGCACAATGGCCAGCACAAATTTTGCAGCCTGATTGAGGGCATAGAGCATTTCATTCCGGGTGACGGTAATCGTTGTTGCGCCTTTTATTCGCCCCTTGACTTCGATATGGCGGGATTCAGGTTGTTTACCCTCAATTGCCGGAGGGTATGAGGTGATGTCCCAACCGCACTTCTGGGCAGAGGCATCAACGACTCGGCACCCTCTGGATTCTTCAGACTGGCGGACAGCATGCATGGCAAGCTGCTCGATGCGCGAACGGGCTGCGGGATCAGCAGAAAAAGCGGAGCCGCAGGATGCCGGTTCACCTTGCAGTACACGAAGCAATCCGGCAGGAAGAACCAACGCACCGCTGAGCAGAACCGGTGTGGCGGAGCTAACATGGCGCATGGAGAGCAGCTCTTTTTTGCGATGCTCCAGCCGGGCTTCGAGATCGCTGAGCGTGCGGCGAACATTTTCAAGGGGAAGTCGTACATCCTTTCCTGCTTTTTTGTCGTCGGTAAGTTTCTCGAAACGGTCTGACCAGAAATTTATCTCTTTTGTCAGACGCTCGTGGACAGCGACAAGAGTTTTATCTATATGGGCAATCCGGCGGTCAGCGACCTCACTGAAGTGCTGAGGAACAAGGGTTGATGCTGCCAGGGCAAGAGCACGGTTTTCGAGCCCGGCGGGGTCAGAGCGAAAGAGTTCCTGTGCTTTCCGGCGGTCGTCACGGTGAACGGCACCGTGAATGACAACGATTGCATCATGACTGCCGAGCACACCGGCAATTTTTTCGTGCAGATAGTTCAGCGTATCACGGTGCTCACTGAAAATGATAATTTTGCGCATCCGCCCGCCAGCATCACGCATTTGAGGTTCGTTCTGGAGAATGCGAGAGAGTTCATCCCACTTGCGATCCTTGCCGGATGCACCAAGCCCTTTTGCCTGCTGCTCAAGAGTTTGGAGAATAAAGATTTCACCCTCCAGCTCTGCAATGGTTTGTGAAGCGGTGGCCTGAACGACCAGCGTCTCTTCCATGGTTTCCTGCTCCTCGGGAACGTCGATGAGTGTTTCAGCAAGAAGCTTTTGCCCTCTCGCCCCTATTTTTGTATGGACGGCCATCATCGGATCAAACAGAAACGCAAGATCAATGCGCTTGGCCTCAACGGTAAGTTTGAATGCCTCACCATCTCCGTCAAAAGACCAGGGGCGCTCAGTGGTGGCAACAGCAATGGTCTCTTCGTCGGCTCTACCAAGAAGACGCTCTTTGAGTGTACCGTCCGGTGTCTGGTAGATCACCCGGACAGCTCCGTCAGCAATTGGAACAAAGGCAATAACCGTTGCAACAGCCGAAGGTTCAAGACCTGTAAGGGAACTGCCGGAGGTTATTTCTTCAATGCGCATTGGTCATTTCTTATGATATTCGGTCATGTTATGACGTTTGTCTATTTACCGAATATTCACATCAAATAAAAGGAGTGCAATAGTTTACAGTATAAAATAGGCAAGGGTTTTGGATATTTTCAGCCACCCGGGCGCTGGCAGGTGCTTTTTTGTGCCAATAAGCAGTTGGTTTTGTATGTTCCTGAGTTGCTGTTTGGGGGCGATAATTGCTCTTTCGTGGTAGAATGGCTGTAATGTGTTGATTTTATAAGGTATAACAAGGTTGTCATGGCAGAAGATATTTTGAGAAGGGGGGATAGTATTGAGCTTACGGTCACTGATCTGGCAGAGAAAGAGCAGTGTTTCGGGCGGCTTGATAACGGCATGGCGGTGATGGTGAGCGGTATGCTTGCGATTGGTGATCGGGTATCGGCCAAAATCAAAAAAGTGAAGCAGCGCTATATTGAGGCTATTGCTGTTGAGGTGCTTGAGGCGTCGCCCGACAGGACGGAGCCGGTGTGCTCCTATTTTGGGGTATGCGGGGGGTGCAAGCTGATGCACATTCGTTATGAGGCGCAACTTTTGTACAAGCAGAAAAAGGTGAAGGATGCCCTGGAGCATCTCGGAGATTTTGTGGCTCCCCCGGTCATGGCGGCTCTTGCCTCTCAGAATCCCGTTCATTACCGGAACAAGATTGAATTCTCCTGCTCAAATATGCGCTACCTGCTGCCGGAGGAGCTTTCGCTTGATGAGCTTCAGCGCCCCAAGGGGTTTGCGCTTGGCT
>CAILXB010000068.1 GCA_903838025.1 uncultured Chlorobiaceae bacterium | reverse complement strand
GTTTCAGGTCGAACGGGCAAGAGGCTACTACCGCTCCTCCGCAAAAGGAATCCCTATGCTTGAAAAACGAAGCCGCTTTGGTGTCGCTATCAGCAGCGTCAACTACGGCAACATTTTAACCGCCATCGAAAAAAACCAGTACGACGTCTTTTCAAAAAGGGCCTATCGCTCTTTTTTCCAGAAAATCAGCACCATTCCCTACGTCTGGCTGAAAACCCGTACTTGCTCCTGACGGGCTTGACCCTATTTTTTAACTTACAGAATTTCAAGAGGCCGCAAAACCATCATGCATAAAGAGAACGAACCGAACAAAAATACCCCGGAACAGCCAGCCCCTATTTCGCTGAACGACCAGATGCAGCGCCGTCTTGAGGAGCGCCAGCAGCTTATGGATGCGGGAGTCAACCCCTACCCCACCCACTTTGAGGTCACCCACTCTTCTGGTGAAATCATTGCCAATTTCGTGGAGGAGGCCAAAACACCGGTCTCGGTGGCCGGACGCATCATGACCATCCGCAAGATGGGCAAAGCCTCCTTTTTCCACCTTCAAGACTCCGCAGGCCGAATCCAGATCTATATGAAAAAGGATGAGGTTGGCGACGCCACCTACGATACCTTCAAGCTGCTCGACATCGGCGACATCATCGGTGTCAAGGGGTTTACCTTCAAAACCAGAACCGGCGAAATTTCCGTCCATGCCGAATCGCTGAAGCTGCTCACCAAATCGTTACGCCCCATACCCGTCGCCAAAGAGAAAGAGGTTGACGGCGAAAAGGTTGTTTTTGACGCCTTCAGCGACAAGGAGCTTCGTTACCGCCAGCGCTATGTTGACCTCATCGTCAATCCGGAGGTCAAAGAGACCTTTATCAAGCGGAGCGCCATCGTCTCCTTCATGCGCAACACGTTTACCGGCAATGGCTGGCTGGAGGTTGAAACCCCGATTCTGCAACCCATCTACGGCGGCGCCGCAGCCCGCCCTTTTACGACGCACCACAATGCGCTCGACATGCAGCTCTACCTGCGCATTGCCAACGAGCTCTATCTCAAACGGCTCATCGTCGGAGGTTTTGACGGCGTCTTTGAGTTTGCCAAAGATTTCCGCAACGAGGGAATCGACCGTTTCCACAACCCCGAATTTACCCAGGTTGAGCTCTACGTTGCCTACAAGGATTACAACTGGATGATGACGATGGTCGAAGAACTCTTCAGCCAGACCGCCTTGGCCGTCAACAAGAGCGAAGTGACCACCTTCCTCGGCAACGAAATCAGCCTCAAGCCCCCCTTTCGCCGCCTGAGCATTATCGACGCCATTACGGAATACACGGGCAAAAATATTGCTGGTCAAACCGAAGAGCAACTGCGCTACACCGCCAAAGATCTCGGTCTCGAACTCGACCCCAAAATCAGCAGCGGCAAGATCATCGACGAAATTTTCGGCGAATTTGTAGAACCAAAGCTCATTCAGCCAACCTTCATCATCGACTACCCCACCGAGATGTCGCCCCTTGCCAAGGAACACCCCTCACAGCCCGGCATTGTTGAGCGCTTTGAGCTGATCATCGGCGGCAAAGAGGTCTGCAACTCCTTCTCCGAACTGAACGACCCCGTCATCCAGCGCGAAAGGCTTGAATCGCAGGCCAAACTAAGGCAACGCGGCGACGAAGAGGCGATGATTGTTGATGAAGACTTCCTCCGCGCCATTGAGTACGGTATGCCTCCATGCGCCGGTATTGGCATCGGTATTGATCGTCTGGTGATGATTCTTACGGGGCAGGATTCGATCAGGGAGGTTATTTTCTTCCCGCATTTGAAACCGGAGTAAGAGAGGGCAATAGTTTAGCGCGAGTTTTGGATGAGATAATCATGTCAGTGATTCAGTGCAAAATTGATAACACTTTGGCTAAGCCAAATGCCATGCTCGCGCATCCGGCTTATTGCATCAGGCATTGAT
>CAILXB010000067.1 GCA_903838025.1 uncultured Chlorobiaceae bacterium | reverse complement strand
TCAAGCACTTCACGCTCAAGGCGTGCGGCAAGAAAGCTTTCGATGCTCTCAAAGCCTGCGCTGGCGAGTTCCCCGGTGAGCTGTAACTCTTTTTGCGCAATCTCCAGCGCCCTTGTGGCTGATGACGCGGCAATCATGCCAAGCCGGGCTGAAAGCTCTCTGATGTGCAGTGAGGCTGCATCCCGACGGCTGCGGGCAACTTCAAGCGCCTCTTCGGCTGATCTTCTTTTGCCTCTGAAGGTGATCTCCTCTTCATCAGGATTTTTTGCACCAAAAAGTTGCTGCCGCTGCTGCTGAAGAATGGTGCATGAGGCTTTTGTTGCATGGGTGAGCCTCTCTTTTTCAGTATGCTCCTCTCTTCTTGCCTGAAGAAGAGCCTGCCGGGATTGAAGGGTGCTTTCAAGGATGGTGAGCTGTTGCTGCGCCGCACCCCTGGTGTCGAATGCCTCCTGCCATTGCCTGCAGCGGGAGTGAAGGGCAAGGAGCAGATCACGGCAGGAGAGCTCTTTTGTTGAAGGGAGTGCGTATTTCGAAACCTCCCGGTCGAGGCTTTTTTGGATCTCCCCTCTCCGCTCACCGCTTTTTCTGACGCCTTCCACTCCTCTCTCAACCTCCGCTTCAGCGGTTGTACAAGCATAACGGGCCGCATCCTCCTCTCGGACAGCTTCTGCCAGTTGCTGAACCTGCTGCTGCTCCTCGGCTTCGGCAAGCTTCTGCTCTTGCTCAAGTTGCTCAACATCAACAAGCAACCCTGCCTGCACTGAAGCTTTGCTCCGGGCAAGAGAGAGCAGTGCAACAGCCTCTTCATGGCTCAGTTCAACGGCAATACCAAGTTGGGCGGCAAGCGAGCCAAGAAGAGTACGCTCCGCTGCAAGGGAGTGCTGCTGATCTCCGATCTGGCGTTCGTGGTGCTCCCGGTCACTTAAAGCTTTGGCCGCATCAACCTGCAGGGCGTTAAGCCGGGTGCTGCTCTTCTGCAACGAAGCTTTGGCCCTGCGCAGGGCATTATCATCACTCGCCATTTCGGGATTTTCAGCAGCCCAGGGGTGGTGGAGCGATCCGCAAAGGGGGCAGGGCGAGCCGTCATGCAGCAGCTTGCGCTCCTCGTCGAGGGAGAGGATTTTTTCAAGCAGTTCTGCCTCCCGCTCAAGTGCTTCAACGAGCTGCACCTCACTTTGCTGAAGCTGGGCGACGCTCTCGATCTCTGCTGAGAGATGTGACTGGAGTGCATCACAAGCCTCCTGTGCCGTCCCTGACAACGCGATACGCCCTTCAATCTCTTTGGCTGTGGCAACCCTTGCCGCAAAGGTTTCCAATGCTCGTGTGCGCTCATGCAGCCCCTCAACCTCCCGGCGCAGTTGCCCGATATCCACCCCTGCAAGCAGTCCTGCAAGGCGCTCCGCTAAGTTCTGCCGCCGGAGCCTTGATACGTCGAGAGCAAGCCGGTACTGTGCCGTTTGCGGTTGCACCCTGGCGAGCAGCGTTTGAGCCTCTCCAAGCTCCCGTTGCCTCTCTTCGAGCGCTTTTGCCGCATCAGCCTCCCCTTTTTGCGCCTCCTCATAGTGCTGCACCGTTGACTCAATGCCGCTCAGTGATGCGGGGAGTTGCTGGTCGGTCGCATGAGCCGCAAGATAGCGCTCCGAATCTTCGATGGTTTTCCTCTTCTGCTGCATCTCAAGTCGGCACTCGCCAATCAGCTTTTCGGATGCGGAAATCTGCTCACCAAGGCGACGAGTTGCCTCCTCCTGCTCCCGGCACTGCTCCTCTTTGGCGGTCAACTGCACGTCAAGCGCCCTCACCTCGCGCAGAACCCCGGAGAGCGTTTTCTCCTGCTCGTTCAGCTCCTGCTGTTGCTGCTCCGCTTCCCGGAACTCTTCAGTACGAGCAACAAGAGCGGTTGTTGCATCTTCGAGCTTACCCTCCAGGGCGCTTTTTTCCTGCATCTCCCTCTGTTGCGTCTCCTCGATATGGGTGAGGGTTGTGTATGCGCTCTCAAAGGTTGCGGCGATACGAGCTGGTTCCATCCGTTGACGGTCGGGAAGGAAGCGCTCTTCATACTCTGCCAATTGACTGAAATCTCCCTCCATTCCCTCAAGCTCCGCTTTCATGGCACTCAGTTGGTGGAGCCAGCGGAGGGCAGCCCCGGCATCACTCTCCCTGCTGATGATTGCTGTCTCCTCCCTCTCTTTTGCCTGAAGCTCTGCGCCCGCTGCGGCAAGCGCCTCGTCATCAAGCAACTGGATAGAGGAGCACTCCTCCCTAAGTGACGCAAGTTTCTGCTGCTCCAGACGGTTGCGCTCATGCACCCTCATGGAGATGCGTGAGTAGATCTCCGTACCGGTAATCTGCTCAAGCACCGGCGCCCGCTCGTCGGCAGGCGCCAGGAGAAAAGCGGCAAATCCCCCCTGGGCAAGCAGCATGGAGCGGGAGAACTGATTAAAATCCATCCCGGTGCGTTGTACCACTGCGGCAAGGGTATCCTGCAATTTCGACTCGATGATTTTGCCAGTTTCTCCATCGGCAATCTCATGTTTCGGACTCTGAAGCTCTCCGCCCGCTTGCTTGCGGGAACGATGCTGGGACCAGTGGCAACGGTACCGACCGCTGAGGGTTTCAAAGAGCACTTCCGAAAAACACTCTCCGCTCTGGCGCGACATGATTTCATTGCTGCTCTTTGTTATCCTGCCGAGACGGGGTGTCTGACCATAGAGCGCAAGCGCAACAGCATCAAGAATGGTGCTTTTGCCCGAACCGGTCGGCCCGGTAATGGCGAAGATGCCATCAAGCGCATACTCCGGAGCGGTAAAATCAATATGCCACTCTCCCGAAAGAGAGTTCAGGTTTTTGAAGCGTAACGAGAGGATTTTCATAGGGGTGAACTCTGCAAGGGAGTGGTGGCGAAAAGAGGTTCATCATCGTCGTGCAGCGAAAGAACAATCTCCTGGTAGGCATGAACAAGGGCCGGACGCTGGGCATCGGGCACTTTTCCGGCGTTGAGGCAGCGCTCAAAAACATCAAGCTCTCCAAGTTCGTAGAGTGATTCATGCTCCGTCAGTTGCTGCAACACAAGAGTGGAGAGGCGATTATTTTTGATCCGTCTAATTTCGAGGCTGGAGCCTTTGACGGCCTCTTCAAGCAGCCCCCTCAGGTTGCCGGGCAGTTCGGCTCCGGTGTACTCAATTTCAAGCCAGGCGGAGCTGCCTTCTGCCTTGAGCTGGAAGATGCGTGAGGTGATGGCCTCGACGGTGCCACTGATGCGTTCAAGCGGCTGAAAGAGGGGTACTGCCACCTCGGTGATGCTGCGCTCTCCTTCTGAAAAGTTAACCAGCACCACCTCTTTTTGCTGGCGAGCCTCGCCAAACCCCATCGGAAGGGGTGAACCGCTGTAGCGCAGGTGCTCATCGCCCCCAACCTTCTGGGGAACATGCAGGTGACCGAGAGCAAGGTAGTCGATCCCTGCCGGAAAGATGGAGCGACTGACATGAGCCAGAGAGCCGACGTAAAGTTCGCGCACTCCGTCGCCATCAACGGTTGTGCCTCCGGCGGTGAAGAGGTGGCCCATTGCAACCATTGGCACCGCGCCATTCTCCCTCTGTCGAAGCGCCTCTCCCGCCTGGCAAACCTCCCGGTAGTGGCGCTCTATGCCTTCAAGCAGCTTGCGCCCCTTCTCCTCCACACTCTCCCCTGCCTCAACGGTGCGAATGTCGCGGTCACGCAGGTAAGGTACCGCACAGACAATGGCTTCGAGCCCTCCCTCGCTATCACGAAGTTCCACCACCTCACCCGTCGGTTCATCAGTTGCCGAGCCCACCACATGCACATCGAGCGCACGCAGAAGCGCTTTTGGTGCGTTGAGAAAGGAGGGGGAATCGTGGTTTCCAGAGGTAATCACCAGATGGCGACAAATTTTAGAACGGGCAATCTCGTGGAGAAAGCCATAATAGAGCTCCTGTGCACGAATGGAGGGCACCGAGCTGTCGAAAATATCTCCGGCAACCAGAAGCGCATCGACACGCTCGCTTTCAATCAGCGCAGCAAGCCACTTCAGAAAAGCTGCAAATTCGTCGTAACGATTCCTGCCATAGAGGGTTCGGCCCAGGTGCCAGTCGGAGGTATGGAGAAATTTCATGGTTGACCTTTACGCATTTCTGTTTGTCACGTCACTTCTGCAACGCAGGAAATCCCGAGCCGCTTGATGCTGGAGAATTTACCATTTATTTTATTCAGCACGAGTTTTTGCTGTTGCACTGTCGCCATTATGACCAATTCAAGGTCAACAATGAAACAATACTCTTTCATCTTGTACCACCTTGTCAAACACTTGTCACCTTGTCATTTCGACGAACGAAGTGAGGAGAAATCGTTACAGCACAATAGCGGATGCAGTGAGGTGACCGGGGGTTATTGGCCGACTCTTTTTTGGAGACAAAGAATACCTCGTTCAATCCATTCGGAATATTACACAATAACTTTCTGGAAGAGCAGATAATCTCGCTCTTGAGCCGGATGGCGTGGTCGTGGCTTTCGACGTACCGGTGCAGTTTCTTTTTTGCCTTTTTGGTGTCGAATTCCGGATCATCCTCAATCTTCTTGATCAATTTGTAGTAGCTCTCGACAGGGGTGTAGCTCTTGAGCACATCGAGGATGAACCCCTCATCAATCGCCTGCTTCATGGTGTAGCTGTGGAAGGGGCGGTGTTTCACCTTGCCTTCGGCGTCGGGCGGCAGCGCTTCGCCGAACATCTCAAGGGTTTTGTTCTTGGGCGTGGCTGTGAAGGCAAAATAGCTGGCGTTGGTCAGCATTTTACGAGCAGCCATCCGTTTTTCGAGCGCTTCGTTCACCGTATCTTCAGGATCAGGCTCTTCAGCATCACAGATGTTCTTGCCGGAAAGTGCCTGACGCGTGGGCTGCGGTTGCGCCGGTACTGCTCAACAGCATCGGCCACCGTCTGTTTGGTGAGGCTGTTCTTCAGGATAAGGTGCTGGATTCAAGGCGGTGCTGGTTGCCAATAAAGGTAAAGGCTCCGCCCATTTCGGAGAGAAAACGGCGAAGGTTCTTCACCAATGCTTGTTCCAGTTCCCGCTCGGAGTGTTCATCAGCCAGCTCCAGAAAGTCGAAAGTGTACTTATCCTTGACCGCAAGCACAGCCTGAGCTTGCAGTTCAGGAGAGAGTTTTTTACCAAAATTGGTCTGGTTGAGCAGGTATTTTTCGTAGCTTTTGTTGTCAACCTGGTGCTGAAGTATCGCCTTTGTCCAGCCAAACCTGGCCGTCGCCCGAAGATAGAATTCTCGTTCAAGCTCATCTGTGCATCGGGTGAAAATAACAAGGTTTTTAGCCCAACTGATTTCTCTAACCAATGGTTGGAGTTTTGGCTGATCGCGATACGCACATAGGAATCAGTGGTGCGAGAGTTGCTTGCATGCGTGCAAAGAGAGATCATAAAGCTAAATATTCGGGCTGTTAACTGAGACCTCCCTTGAAAAATTAATCCATTGGATTATATTGTTTGATGAATATTACAATTGTAGAGCTACCGGAATTCATTCGCAAATCAGAAAAGCTGATGAGCAGTGAGGAGCATGATTTTCTACTCTCCTACCTTGCAACAAACCCAACGGCCGGGATTTTGATTCAGGGAACCGGAGGTGTTCGAAAAGTAAGATGGGCTACAGGGAACAAAGGAAAAAGTGGTAGCACTCGCGTCATATACTTTTATCACAATCCTGATATGCCGCTTTTTCTGTTAACGGCGTTCAGCAAAAGTGAGCAAGGAAACCTGACCAAAGCAGAACGAAATGAGCTGGCCGGGCTGACAAAAATTTTGGCTCAAAACTATAAGAGATAAAAATGGATAACGTTTTTGAGAGCATAAAAAAGGGATTGGAAGAGGCTGTTGATTATTCGGCGGGAAAAACAGTAACGGTCAAAGTGTTTCAGCCAGAACCCGTCAACGTCAAAAGTATCAGGCAGGAAACACGCCTGACGCAGGATGAGTTTGCCTCCGCGTTCGGCATCAGTGTCGCCACACTGAGACATTGGGAACGGGGTGACCGCAAACCGCATGGCCCGGCACTGGTTTTGCTGAATCTTGTCAAAAAAGCCCCCGACACCGTATTGCGTGTGTTGAACAGTTAATCGCCTCCCCCCCTGGCGAAGCTTTCGGCCTCAACGGCAGCTTTTCTGACTGGAATAATTATTCTGAGAAATATTTCCTGCTGAAGTGAAGCTATTTTGCATGGAGGTCGGCGGGCACAGAACAGATGGAAAAACGTAAACCCTTTTACAATTTATCACAGGCTTCTGGTTCCACGTCAGGAACGTTGCTCAATATTTCAAGAAATGTTTCATGGCTGCCGCGCTTTGCCCGCTTTTCCAAATATTCAAGCGCTGAAAGAGCCGCAACTTTTTCGGCAACAGCAAGCAGAATAAACTGATTAATGGAGATGCTCTCTTCTTGTTCTACTTCACGAAGTTGCTCATGTAATGATTTGGGTAAACGTAAACTTAATGCGCTCGCTCATTCTTTCACCTCACCTGTAATTTGCAAAAACTCTCTCGGGGTTATTGCCTGAATACCAAATTTTTCACTCTTTCTGAAATAACGATTATTTACTGCGCAGAATAGAGAGGTTGTGGTGAGTGTTTTTTGATCCAGCTCGAAAATGGCTCTACGCCAAGTAGCTTAGCCTCTTCCAAGACCTCATTCATGAATTTACGAGTGTCGGACACCTGGACAATCTCGTAGGGCTTATTGTCCGTAGCTTGGGCGTGAGGAGGTTCAGAAAGATTGAGAGCTTTTCCCATGCGGCGTTACTGTAGGGCAGAATAGAGGAGAGGAAGCTGTATGAGCGGCAGAAAGCTTTGGCATTGCCTTTGAATTTCACCTGCCCATTTTCGTCAAGCAAGCTGGTATAGAGTGCAACACAATTATCGAGAATCGGGTCGAGCTGGTCACGGTCGGCACCGCCAAGAAAGAGCGAAACAAGCTGCTGCACCTGATCGGGTGTATAGAGTTGCGCATTGTCGAGATCTCTCTTGAGGTCGTTCAACTTGTTCGGGTCGGTCTCTTCGGCCAGCAGCGTGGTGCGATAGTAGTCCTGGAATGCGTAGGCAATGGTATCGGCATTGTTCTGGAAGTCGAGGACAAAGCAGTCATACTTCAGCGGGTGTGAGCGGTTGAGGCGTGAGAGTGCCTGCACCGCCTTGATGCCTGAGAGCAGTTTATCCACATACATGGAATGCATCAAGGGCTCGTCATAGCCGGTCTGGAACTTGTCGGCACAGATAAGGAATCGGTAGGGGTCGTTTTTGATCTTGTCGGCGATATCACTGCCAGGGAAACCGTTCAGCGATGCTTCACTGACCTGGACACCGTCATAATCGTGCACTCCTGAAAATGCCACAATCGCCTTGTAAGGGCTTTTGCGTTCCGTAAGATAGTTCTGGAAAGCTTGAAAGTACTGGATCGCCCGTTCGATGCCGCTTGTAATCACCATGGCACGCGCATTGCCCCCTATTTTGTTGGCAGCCAGCACCTGCTCGTGAAAGTGATCCACCATAATCTCGCTCTTGAGCCGGATGGCGTGGTCGTGGCTTTCGACGTACCGGTGCAGTTTCTTTTTTGCCTTTTTGGTGTCGAATTCCGGATCATCCTCAATCTTCTTGATCTTCCAATTGTCGAAAGAGGCAGTCTGCAACGAACGTTCCTGCATATCTTTAGTGGCGATCAATCCATCACGCTGCGAGAGTGACAGTTGCAATTCAGGCAAATCACCATGAGGGCGAATCTGCTCACGAAAAACTCTCTG
>CAILXB010000066.1 GCA_903838025.1 uncultured Chlorobiaceae bacterium | reverse complement strand
GGGGCTATAGCTCAGTTGGTAGAGCATTTGCATGGCATGCAAAGGGTCAGGAGTTCGAGTCTCCTTAGCTCCACATAAGAAAAGAGGGCAACCACAAGGGAGGGCAACCACAAGGGATTGCCCCTACGTTTTACCCTTTTTTACGACCCACCTGCGCAATCAGAAAGACGAGCCCCACAATCAGTGATGCCGTTATACCGGCAGCGATATTGAAGAGTGCTGCAAGCAAAACAACCGGAACAGTCAAATCAACCACAAAGCCAAGAAAAGCCGAACTTCCGAGAAAGGTGACGGCTGTCAGGGCCGTAAAGAAAAAACTGGTCGCAAGACTGCCAGCAAAAGAGATAAAAATTTTCTCTCCCTTCCCTTCTGAAATGTTCTGCCACCGTGCTATCTGTTTCTGGCCTCCCGGTTCAAGCCCGTTTTTCACCATCATCGCTACAAGGGCGAAAAGAATCAGCACACCCACCTGGACGGCATACACCATGCCCTGCTCGCTCCCTGACGGATTGAAAGAGCCCTCCTGGAGTTGATAGACTGCAAGTTGCAGCATGAAAATCGATGTCCAGTAAAATACCGTTCCCCAAAGCAGGGTTACCAGAACCCAGATCACCACGCCAGGCGGTTTTGGAGTTTTTTGTGTCGTTGCTGCCATTTGTCAATATCCCTTGTAAATAAATTATTTGAAAAGCCCGAAACCACCTCCCGCTCTGGAAAATATAACCCTCTTCATGAAAAAGACAATCACCAGGGCAAACGAGTAAAAATAATCAAAGAGTCGCCCATTTTTACTCTATAAACAGAGCAGAGCAAGGAGCCGTGCTCTTTGAAAAACAATCAGCCAGGAACAACTGCAACGATTATTTTCAATTTAGAGTTTGAATGGTTATGTTCATTCGCCATTACTGGTCGGGGTTGTTCTACCAGTTTACTTAACGTTAAGATACCATTGCTTATGTGTGGAGTTTTCGGCGTTTTTAATTCAAAAACTCCCGCGGAAGATACTTTCTATGGACTGTACTCACTGCAGCACAGAGGACAGGAAGCCGCAGGCATAGTCGTAGCAGAATACAACAAAGTCAAAAAGAAAACTCTCTTCAAGCAGCACAAGGGGATGGGTCTGGTAGCTGAAGTGTTCAGGGATGAGACCATTTTTGAGAAGCTTGGCGGATATGCCGCAATCGGCCATAACCGCTACTCCACTACGGGCTCCTCCTCGTCAATGAGCAATGTAAAGCCATTTTCACTAACCTATCGTTCAGGAAGCCTGGCGATAGCGCATAATGGAAACCTGACCAACTCCCGCGCACTTCGCAAGGAGCTGACAGAACTCGGCGTTATCTTTCAGGCCTCTTCAGATACTGAAATCATCCCGCATCTGGCAGCGCGAAGCCGTGCAAAAGAGCCGATACAGCAGCTCTACGAAGCATTGTTGCAGGTAGAGGGAGCTTACTCAATGGTACTTCTGGCGAACAACCAGATGATTGCCGCAAGAGATCCTTACGGCTTCAGACCACTCGCTCTCGGCAAAAAGGTGGATCCACTCACCGGAGAGCTTGCTTACGTCGTGGCCAGCGAAACCTGCGCCTTCGATATTATTCAGGCAGAATATATTCGCGATATCGAGCCTGGCGAAATCCTTTTGATCGACCACCTCGCAGTGGCAAACGAAAAACCGACATCGCTCTTTCTTCCGCCCTCAGAGCGTAAGGCACGCTGTATTTTTGAATATGTTTATTTTGCCCGCCCCGACAGCTTTATTTTTAAACATTCGGTAGACAAGATCAGACGCAATCTCGGCAAAAACCTTGCAAGAGAGTCATCAATCGAGCAAATGCCCGGTGAAAAAGAGCTTACCGTTGTCAGCGTACCCGACTCATCCAATACTGCCGCACTCGGCTTTGTACGCGAAAGCCTTAAAATGGAACGACCGGCAAGGTTCGAGCATGGCCTTATCCGCAACCACTATGTCGGCAGAACCTTCATTCAGCCAGGCATTCACAGCCGCGACATCAAAGTGCGTTCCAAATACAACATTGTACGCGGTGTGCTCCTCGACCGACCG
Source organism: uncultured Chlorobiaceae bacterium (assembly GCA_903838025.1). GTDB lineage: Bacteria > Bacteroidota > Chlorobiia > Chlorobiales > Chlorobiaceae > Chlorobium. The sequence goes on along the minus strand of CAILXB010000066.1, from coordinate 11,408 downwards.
ATCATTCTTGTTGACGACTCCATTGTCCGTGGTACAACCGCAAAAATGCTGATCAAACTGATCCGTGAGGCCGACCCAAAGGCAATCCACCTCCACATCAGCTCTCCGCCAATCACCAATCCCTGTTTTTATGGCATGGATTTTCCAACCAAACGGCAGCTCCTCACCCACATGTTCGACTCCCTCGACAATGACGTGGAGGAGATAGAAAAGATCAGGGAGTATATTGGCGTCGATTCACTCAAATACCTCTCCATGGAGGGACTGATGAACAGCGTTCCATCATTCGAAGGAGAAACATGCAGCTACTGCACCGCATGTTTCAGTGGGGACTACCCGATAGAGGTCACCGATGCAACAACCGACAAAGAGGAGAACGACTGAGCCGCTTACTTCTTCCCCTGCTTGAACTCAATTCGCACCGAAGTATGCGGCACAGCCTCAAGCCGCTTCTTCGGAATGGGTTTACCTGACTTGATACAGATACCATAGACCTTGTTCCGTATCCGGTCAAGAGCCTGATCGATATAACCGATATATTTCTCATCCCGCGCAATAAACATGAAGCGCTGCTCACGATCCATGGTATCAGTGCCATGATCGGCCATGTGCATGGAATAGTTGGAATTAATCGAATCCTCCACATTCTCGTCCGAAAGCGATGAGCGCAGAATATCCAGATCGCGAAGCACCTCTTCCCTTCTTTTCAGCAACAAGATCCTGAAGTGTTCGAGCTCTTCGTCGGTTAAATAGGTTTTTGTAAGGACAGGCTCTTCCATAGGCTCATTGTCCTTTTTGGAGGCATTACCGTTTTTTTTTGCCATAATATCACGATTTTTTACACTAAGCAGAATGCGGCAAGGTGAAAGTTCTGGATAATACCATTAACCCGCATATTTTTCAAGCAATAACCTGCATATTTCACCATTGGGTCTCTCCTCTTTCCACTTTGTTGCATCAGAGCTGCCAAGCTCCTCCATGACAAGGGTTGTGGCAAGTGTTTCCTCCTTGATAAATGCCTCATTGCTTCTCACCGCCTCCAGCACCCGTTCTGAGCCCTGAAGAGAGAGCGCAATGCGGTCAGTAATGTCGAGACCACTCTCCTTGCGAAGCGCCTGGATGCGGCTGACCAGTTCACGTGCAAGCCCCTGCATTGCAAGCTCTTCGGTCATCTCGGTATCGAGAGCAACCATGATCCCGTTCGCCTCATCGGAGGCAACAAGCCACCCCTCAATATCTTCGTGCATGATATCAACATCCTCACGCAGAAGTTCAAAGAGCTTGCCGTCAATTTCAAACGAAAGATGGCCCTCTTTTTCAAGCATCGCAATCTGTTTGTGGCTCATGACCCTGATCGCTTCCGCCAGCACTTTCATCTCCTTGCCAAAACGGGGGCCAAGGGTTTTAAAGTTTGGTTTGACCTTTTTGCTGATGACCGAGCCATCCTCTTCGATGTACTCGATCTTCTGGACATTAATTTCCTCCATAATGATAGCAGCAACAAGGGCGTACTCCTCTCTTGACGCAGCATCATCAACGGCCAGCAAAATCCGTTTGAGCGGCTGACGAACCTTTATTGAAGCCTTTTCGCGCATGGTACGCACAAGTGACGTAATAATCTGCGCCTTTTTCATGCGTTGCTCAAGCGGTCGATCAATCGCTGAAAGATCCAGCACTGGAAAATCAGCAAGATGAACCGATTCCGAGGAGTCGATTTTGCTGACTCCATTCAGGTTCAAATAGATCCGCTCGGCAAGAAAGGGGGTAAAGGGGGCAAGCAGTTTTGCCAGCGTCTCAAGAGCACTGTAGAGCGTCTGATAGGCCGCAATCTTGTCGGGGCCCATATCACTTTTCCAGAACCGTTTTCTTGAACGGCGGATATACCAGTTTGAAAGATCATCAACGGTAAAATCGTTGATCAGTCGGACCGCACCGGTGAGGTCATACTGCTCCATACGCATACGCACGCTGTCAACAAGGGTGTTGAGGCAGGAGAGCACCCAGCGGTCAAGCTCGGAGCGCTCACAGAGGGCAATTGAGGGTTCTGCAAAGGTAAAGTGATCAACGTTAGCATAGAGCACAAAAAAATTGTAACTGTTGATGTAGGCGCGGAAAAACTTGCGCTGCTCCTCCTCAATCTCGGCGGTATTGAACGATTTCGGCCTCCAGGGGGGGCTGCTCACCAAAAGGTACCAGCGAAGCGCATCGGCACCATAGCGCTCCATCGTCTCAAAAGGATCAACCACATTGCCTTTCGACTTCGACATTTTCTGACCACTCTTGTCGAGAATATGGCCATTCACAATAAGATTTTTGTAGGCAGGCTTGTCGAACAGAAGCGTCGCAATGGCGTGCAGGGTATAGAACCAGCCCCTCGTCTGATCGACCCCTTCCGCAATAAAATCAGCCGGAAAGGAGGCGTCGAACTCTTCACGATGCTCAAAGGGATAGTGCAGTTGGGCAAAGGGCATGGAACCACTGTCGAACCAGACATCAACCAGCTCGGGTGTCCGGTTAAAGCGTTTGCCATCGCGGATGAAGTAGATACTGTCGACAAAAGGCTTGTGCAAATCAAGCTCCACCAGCCCCCGGTCGAGCGCATCTCCAAGAATGAGCTGCTGGCCGTCAATATCAATATATCCTTCGCGCAGCTCGGCAACGGAACCAATGGCAAACATGTTACCCGAAGAGGCGTCATCACCGATAACAAAATCTTCCGAAACCCAGAGCGGCAGGGGTGAACCCCAAAAGCGCTCACGTGAAAGCGCCCAATCCTTGTTATCCTCAAGCCAGTTACCGAAACGCCCCGAACCAATTTCGGGAGGGCACCAGTTGATGGTTTTGTTGAGTTCCACCATACGCTCGGCAATTGCCGTCGTGCGAATATACCATGACTCACGGGCATAATAGATCACCGGCACATCATAACGCCAGGAGTAAGGGTAGGTGTGGGTAATCATCTCCTTACGGTACAACTTCCCTGCATCCTTGAGCTGACGAATCACAAGGGGATCGGTATCCTTAAAAAACATCCCATCATAATCGCTCACCTCAGCCGTAAAACAGCCATTCCGACCAACCGGCTGAAGCATCGGCAAATCATATTTTTTGGCAATTTCATAGTCGTCCGCGCCAAAAGCCGGGGCGATATGCACAATACCGGTACCATCTTCAGTTGAAACAAACGAGCCTGCCGTCACATACCAGCATTTTTTTTCAGGATGCATGTAGCCGAACAACGGCTCATAATCAATCCCTTCCAAATCGCGCCCTTTCAGTTCAGCAATAACCCGCCAGAGCGACTCCCCCTCCTCATTCTTCTCAACGAGCACCTGCAAACGCGACTTTGCCAAAATCAGCACCTCTCCGCTCTCGCTGTTGGCAACCTTGACATAGTCAATATCCGAACCCACACAAAGGGCAACATTTGAAATGAGGGTCCATGGTGTCGTCGTCCATACCAGCAGCGACTCAACAGAGTCTTTGATTTTGAACTTCACATAAATGCTCGGATCGGTCACCTCTTTATAACCGAGGGCAAGCTCATGCGAGCTCAGCACCGTCTCCGACTTGGGATCCTGCGGTACAATTTTATAATCTTTATAGATGAGCCCCTTGTCGAAAATTGTTTTCAGCGCCCACCAGACCGACTCAATATAGTCATTGGTGCAGGTAATATAGGGGTGCTCCATATCGACCCAGTATCCCATCCGCTCGGTCAATTTTCCCCACCCTTCCCGGTTATCGTCGATATGGTGGTACACCAGCGCCTTGGCCTCGGCATTGAACTCGCCATCGCCATAGGCAACAACCTGCGCCTTGTTCTTCAGGCCATGCTTCTTTTCAACAGAAATCTCCACCGGCAAGCCATGCGTGTCCCACCCCGCCTTGCGCGGTACCCGGTACCCCTGCATCGTCTTGTAACGACAGACCACATCCTTGATAGTACGGCTGAAAACATGATGAACACCCGGCTTGCCGTTGACCGTCGGAGGCCCTTCATAAAAAGAGTATATCCGGTCGCCTGGTTTTTCTTCAAGGCTCTTGTGAAAAATTTCATGTTCATTCCAGTATGCCAAAACTTCCGCCTCAACAGCGCTGTAAGCTACCGTGGAGGGATACTCGACAAATTTAGCGTCCATAATTCTTCAAAATCAGTCAAAATCAAAAACAAGCAGCGAGGCCTGTCGTTATAAAAAAAACACCATCAGTCTATCATCATTAAAACAGCACAGGCAAGCCTCTCAACAACGGAAAAGCTTGCCTGAAAACACCTGTAAAAACAAAGCCTGGCTGCCAAACAGCCCCGCGCAATACCCCCCGGCTCCTACTTTTTGCCAAGCGTCGTATTTACACCTTCAAGAACCTGTTTTGCCACCACAGCAAGCGAATCAAGCGACTGGGCAATAATCTTGCTCATGGGATCAATCGTACTGTCAATAAACGTGCCGACACTGACAAAAAGCATCGACAAGTCGCCATTCACAGCGCCGCGCTCCTGCTGATCCTGCCCGGAAGTTTTCATTTCTTCAGCCATAGTACACTGATAGTTAGGTTTGCCTTAGAATTTCCAGAATTTACTATATTTAATCAACCTTTCAAAGCAACTCCGGCAACGCATACCAAATCGCCGCCCCGACCACTCACCACTTCAAAGAACAACGAGCTCTGCCCTACTGGCGTCCATAGCGATCCTCAACCCGGACAATATCATCCTCTCCCAAATAACTCCCCGACTGTACCTCAATGAGTTCAAGTGGAGTGTTTTCGGTATTTTCAAGGCGATGAAATTCTCCCACAGGAATATAGGTTGACTGGTCCTCCGAAAGGGTAATTTGTTTATCACCCACCGTCACCTGCGCAATTCCCTTCACAACAACCCAATGTTCAGCCCGATGATGATGTTTTTGCAGCGAAAGCGCCGCGCCAGGGTTCACGGTAATGCGCTTTACCTTGAAGCGGTCTGAAAAATCAACGGTTTCATAGGTACCCCACGGCCTGTAAACCCGTCGATGACTCTCAGCCTCATCGCGCCCCCTCTTTTTAAGCTCATCAACAAGCAGCTTAACATCCTGAACACGCTCCCGTGAAGCAACAAGCACGGCATCGGCCGTTTCAACAATAATATAACCATCAAGACCAACGGCGGCAACAAGACGGCTTGTAGCGTGGAGATAACTGTTCTTGACGTCATGCACCAGCACATCCCCCCTCTTGACATTGCCCGCCTCATCGCGCTCCTGCACCGCCCAGAGCGCAGACCAGGCACCTACATCACTCCATCCCGCATCAAGAGGGACAAGGGCGGCCCTTGTGGTTTTTTCCATCACCGCATAATCAATAGAGTCAGAAGGAGAAGCCGAAAACGCTTCACTGTCAAGCCGCAAAAAATCAAGATCTTTTACCGCTTTCTGCAACGCCTCCCTGCATGCCGCAACAATGGCTGGAGCGTGCGCTTCAAGTTCGAGGATATAGGTTTCGGCCTTAAAGAGAAATATCCCGCTGTTCCAGAAATAGTCACCCGAAGCGAGATAGTGTTCCGCCCTCTGCCGATCAGGCTTTTCAACAAATTCCATCACCGGATAAGCCCCCACGTCACCATCAGCCGGCACTGAGGCCCTGATATAGCCATACCCGGTTTCCGGAGAAGAGGGCACAATGCCAAAAGTGACCAGCTCCCCCTTTTCGGCGGCACACTGTCCGGCAGCAACAGCAACACCAAATGCAAGGGTGTCACGAATAACATGATCAGCAGGCAAAAGCAGCATGGTGGCACCAGGATACTTTTCCTCAACAAGCAGTGCGGCTATAGCGGCAGCAGGAGCGGTATTGCGTCCTTTGGGTTCGAGCACAATTTCACCAATATCAGCATTGATTTCATGGAGCTGCTCGGCAACCAAAAAACGATGACTCTCATTGCAGATACAATAGACCGGCCCGATATCATCGGCAGCAACAAGACGAAGCACCGTCTCCTGCAGCATGGTCTTCTCTCCGGAGAGATCAAGCAACTGTTTAGGGTACAATGCGCGCGAAAGGGGCCAGAGCCTCGAGCCCGAACCGCCACTGAGAATCACAGGAATTATCATGAAGCAAAAAGTGATGCGTTAAGGGTTGACAAACTTCTCATACATCTTCCAGGTTGACGAAACAAGAGTATCGACATCGCTGTACTTCGGCACCCATCCAAAAAGCTCCAGCGCATGGCCGGATGAGGCAACAAGCTCAGCAGGATCGCCAGCACGTCGGCCCCTGACCTCTGCCTCAATGGCTCTGCCAGTAATGACGCGGGCGCGCTCAACCATCTCAAGCACACTCACACCGGTCTGGCTTCCAAGGTTGACCGTCAGGCTTTTGTTGTGCTGCTGGATATATTCAAAGGCCGCAACATGCGCCTCGGCCAAATCGCTCACATGCACATAGTCACGGATACAACTGCCATCGCGCGTCGGGTAATCAGTGCCATTAATAAAAAGTTTCGGGCGAATACCGGCAGCAACCTCCATCACAATCGGCAAAAGATTCTCCGGGTTCAGCTCAAGCCCCTTGATTCGCCCCTCAACATCATACCCCGCAGCATTAAAATAACGGATTGCCGCAAATCGCATCCCCTTCAACTGGTCATACCAGCCAAGCAGACGCTCAATTTCAAGCTTGGTAAAGCCATAAAAATTTTCGGGCTCCTTAGGGTGCTTTTCATCAATCGGCAGATAGTGGGGACTTCCATACACGGCCGCCGAAGAGGAGAAAATAATCGGCGACAAGCGAGCCTCAGCCGCCTGGTTGAGAATATTGATAGTCCCCGCAATATTGGTTGAGGCATACTCCGCCGGGTTGAGCATCGACTGACCGGCAGCTTTCAAGGCGGCAAGATGGACACATCCGTCATACCCTCCCGCCATCACCGCCCGCAACTGTTCAGGGTGCGAAATATCGCCATGCACAAAGCGCGCATCCGAAAAAAGATTTTCCCTCAGACCTGTCTGCAAATTATCAAAAACAGTAACCTCATAACCTCTATCAAGAAAAGCCCTTACCACATGGCTGCCTATATAGCCAGCGCCGCCGATAACCAGAATTCGCATAAAAAGTACCCTCGGTTCAATGTTTAACGGTTGCCATACATCTCTTCGTAATAACGCTGGTACCCTCCGGAGGTGACATCATCAAGCCACTCCGCATGAGCAAGGTACCACTCAACCGTCACTTCAAGCCCTTTTTCAAAGGAGATCGACGGAACCCAACCAAGCTCGTGTTGCAACTTCGAGGAGTCGATGGCATAGCGGATGTCATGGCCCGCCCGATCAGTTACGTAGGTAATGAGCTTTTCGGACTCTCCCGAGAGACGGCCAAGCTTTTCATCCATGATACGGCAAAGAAGCTTGATCAGCTCAATATTGCTCCACTCGTTGTGACCGCCAATATTATAGGTTTCACCATTACGCCCCCGATGAAAAATTTCACCAATCGCCTGCGCATGATCGACAACCCAGAGCCAGTCGCGGATATTCTCCCCCTTGCCATAAACCGGAAGCGGCTTGCGGTTGACAATGTTATTGATAAAAAGAGGGATGAGCTTTTCGGGAAACTGGAACGAACCGTAATTGTTGGAACAGTTACTAATCACCACCGGCATACCAAAAGTATCATGCCAGGCCCTTACAAAATGGTCAGAAGAGGCTTTCGATGCCGAATAGGGGCTGTGAGGATCATACGGAGTCTCTTCAGTAAAGAGCCCCTCACGGCCAAGCGAGCCATAAACCTCATCGGTTGAAATATGGTAGAACCTCTTGCCCTCATAATCACCCTGCCAGGCCGCCTTTGCAGCATTGAGCAGATTGACCGTGCCAAGCACATTGGTCACCACAAACTCCGTCGGATTGGTAATTGAACGGTCAACGTGCGACTCGGCGGCCAGATGAATCACTCCGTCAAACTGCTGCTCCTCAAAAAGCCGCATCAAAAAAGCGCCATCGGTGATATCCCCCTTGACAAAACGGTAGTTCGGATTGTTTTCAACATCGCGCAAGTTGGCAAGATTCCCGGCATAGGTAAGCTTGTCAAGATTGGTAATGGTATACGAGGGATGGCTCTTCAAAAAATGGCGGACAACATGTGAGCCGATAAAACCTGCCCCTCCGGTAATCAAAATATGCATTGGCTGTACTGTTTAATTGTAAGTGCCTCTTCCGCTCTTATCCTTTTGCATCCTGTTGCAGCTTTTCAAGCATGGCGGCCAGCGAGACCCGCCAATGAGGGATTTCGAGCCCCCACTCCTGCTTTATGGCCGACTTGCTCAAAACGCTGTACTGCGGCCTCGGTGCAATCTGGGGATATTGGCTGCTTTCAACCGCCACCACCTTGCAGGGCAGTTCAGCCATCTCCATTACTGCCTCAGCAAAATCATACCAGGAACAGACGCCTTCGTTAGAGTAGTGCAAGGTGGCTGAAGAGAGTGACCCCTTCTCATACCGCTCAACCATCAACACAATGGCTTTCGCAAGATCTGCCGCCCAGGTCGGCGTCCCGATCTGATCGGCGACAACATTAAGCTGTGAGCGTTCCGCACCAAGACGCAGCATGGTTTTGACAAAGTTTGCGCCATAAATCGAATAGAGCCATGAAGTCCTGACAATTAAGTAAGAGGGAGCAATACGGCGAATCTGCTCCTCCCCCTCCCACTTCGACACACCATAAACACCAAGCGGGGTTGCTCTATCAGTTTCGTGGTAAGGAGTGCTGGAGCGGCCATCAAAAACATAATCGGTTGAAATATGCACCAACAGAGCATTGCGTTCCCGGGCACAGGCTGCAAGCACGGCTGCACCATCGCGATTTACCCTGAAGGCCGCATCAACATCCGTTTCCGCCTTGTCGACCGCCGTATATGCCGCACAATTGATAATGACCTCAATGCCATGGTCGTGGCAAAATGAGGCGACATGGTCGGGAGAGGTAATATCGAGATCAGGAAGATCGCAGAAAAAAAAACGGTGCCCGTCAATGCGGCCTGAAAGCTCCCGCAGCTCAGAACCAAGTTGACCCCGGCTGCCTGTAACAAGAATATTCATGTAAAAAGTGAGCGTTTAGGGTTGCTATCAGTGAGATGATGCCCTGAAAGAGTGTACTATCAATGAATTCAAGCCTGAACCAAAAACGAAGATAAAAAAATGGGAGCAAAAATACAGCAAGGAGGAACTAAATGATACCCTTCACTCTACAGAGATATAATCTTTCGCTTTTGTCGCATCCTCAATGACCGGAAGACCAAAAAAGAACTCCACATCGTCAACACTTTTCGGCGCAACCACTTTATTCTTGAAATCCTCCCTTATCCTCATCATGAGATCAGGATGAACCGTTACGGATACGGGATTTTTAACGTTACGAAATCCATAAAAAATAGCGGCGATAATTTCTTCACGAAAAAAATCGCAACCCACCTCATACTTTTTTTCCATTTTCAGCCCTGTTTTAATTTTTCAGCTTTCGCGAGGATAGAGTTTCTCCTGCCGGAACTCATCATACAAAAAAGTATTGACCGAAGAAAAAGCGGGCTGCACAGCGTCTTTGCCGGAGACCCTGATGACCTCTGCCGGAAGCTGCCACTCGATGGCAAGGGTTGGATCGTTCCACAAAATCCCGGCATCGTGCGAAGGGGTATAGTAGTTATCGCACTTGTAGGCAAAAACCGCCTCCTCGGAAAGGACAAGAAAGCCGTGGGCAAACCCTTTCGGAATCCAGAGCATCCTCTTCCGAACAGTATCGAGCATGCAAGTGACATGGCGACCATAGGAGGGCGAACCAAGACGCATATCAACAGCAACATCAAGCACACTGCCATGAAGCACTCGAACAAGCTTCGACTGCGTAAAAGGCGGTTTTTGAAAATGAAGGCCACGAAGCACCCCATACGCTGACTTCGACTCATTCTCCTGCACAAAGGCAACCTGGCCAACATGCTCCTCAAAAAAATCCTGCCGGAACGACTCAAAAAAATAGCCTCGATCGTCACCGAACAGCGTCGGCTCAAAAATCAGGATATCAGGTATGGCTGAAGGAATCACTTGCATAAGCGCCAAAAAAATATTGAATCACAAAAAAAGCTCTCAGTTCCCTAAAATAACAACTCACTCTCTCTGAACAAGCAACTGCCGCAAGTACTGGCCATAATGGCTTTTCATCAACGGCTCCGACAACCGTAACAGCGCCTCATCGGTTATCCATCCATTTCGCCAGGCAATCTCTTCGGGACAGGCAATTTTCAGCCCCTGTCGCTTCTCAACCGTCTGGATAAAACTCCCCGCCTCCTGAAACGACTCATGCGTGCCGGTATCAAGCCAGGCAAAACCGCGCCCCAGCATAGAACACTTAAGCTCCCTGCGCTGCAAATACTCCTCATTGACCGCCGTAATCTCAAGCTCTCCCCGCTCTGATGGCCGTACCTCTTTTGCAATTTCGACAACGCTGTTGGGATAAAAATAGAGCCCGACAACCGCGTAGTTGGATTTAGGCTTCTCAGGCTTTTCGGCCAGCGAGAGCACATTCCCCTTGCCGTCAAGCTCAGCCACACCGTAACGCTCCGGATCACTGACATAGTAGCCGAAGATAGTCGCCTTACGCTCTTTTTGAACGCACTGAACCGCAGCATCAAGCATCTGGGTAAATGCGTAACCAAAAAAAATGTTGTCGCCAAGAATAAGCGCCACATCATCAGTGCCGATAAAAGCCTCGCCAAGAATGAAAGCCTGGGCCAACCCGTCAGGCGAAGGCTGCACAACGTAGGAGAGCGAAATACCCCAGTCGCTGCCATCACCAAGCAGTTTCATGAACATCGCCTGATCTTCAGGCGTGGTGATAAGAAGAATCTCCTTGATCCCCGCAAGCATCAGCGTGGTCAAAGGATAATAGATCATCGGCTTGTCATAGATCGGAAGAAGCTGTTTTGATACTGCCCTGGTAACCGGATAGAGCCTTGTTCCAGAGCCCCCTGCAAGAATAATTCCTTTCACTCCATCTCCTCATTATCACTAAAAAGTTGAACTTCCAGCCCTGTTACAAACCCCAGTATAAATAAATTCTCCGTAAAATGTCTGAAGTATTGCGCGCCAGAAAGAGCACTCTTTGTTAAAACCGCAACGTACTGCTCAAAAAGAGTCGCTCTCCCTGTAACGCATCATGCTGCTATTCCCTTACATCTGGTCATCAGTAAGATATCGCTGATGCCAGCTTAACGCTTCGTCGAGCAGATGGGGTGTATGTTTTCCAAATGAAAGATCAAGCGCACGCTTGTGGTAGTCCTGAAGAGCTGGCTTGAAACTTGGATGGGCACAGTTTTCGATAATCACCTTGGCTCGCTGTGTTGGAGAAAGTCCGCGAAGATCAGCAAGGCCCTGCTCGGTAACCAG
>CAILXB010000065.1 GCA_903838025.1 uncultured Chlorobiaceae bacterium | reverse complement strand
TTGCGCGGCTGTTGAACGCATTGAACACTAAACCTCCATCTTGCCACCATGACAACCACGCCACCCGCCTGCGGGAAGGCGCACCTGTGGTGTCGCAACCCGGTAAAGCATTGATTGCTGTGATACCATTCCACCATGATCTCCCAAAAGGTGACGAGTTGGAACGGAGCTGGAAGGAGTGGGCGAGGTGGACGGGAGCGACAGTCAACGTGAGATGCCGGTGATCTGGTTGTTGGTTCTGTTTACTCCACGGATCTCCGTAGTACCACTGAGCTGTTGGCTGTGAACGCCAAAGGTAAGGTGGCTCGCCAAAACCTGACTTTACATAATGGCAAATTATACAACACGGTACTCCGTGTAGGCGCGCCAGCGCCGGGGGTATAATTTCCATTATGTAGTGCCTGACAGAAAACCTCTGTTTTTTGAAAATCTGAGGATCCCACCACGATCAAAAACTGTCTATTTTTGATCCTGCGGAGGTGTTATTGAGCTTACCGAAATTTTTCAGGATCAAACTATCGAATTTTGCTTTCAAAAGCTTCATCACGACCGTACTTTTCCCTGCGAATTGGTAATAAAAGCTTTTTTCAGAGCCAGATCAGGCGGCTTTTTTGTACGCCCCTCTCTGTCGTTTTCCATCCTGTTGTGACAAGATCACTCCGAAACGGTGAATGTTGCGAGCCAGAACCGCCAAGGCGACGTAGCGCTTGAATCCTTTGATGCCATGGTCGAGACATATATCCAGTCCATGAACCTCAAGTGCGTTGATTGCTGATTCGACTGCCGAATGCTGTCGTCTCAATTTCCTGAATTCCGGCTCGGATTCATGAGCTTTGTCGAGTTTCGAGAGTTTGCCTTTTTTTGGCAGAACAACTTTTTCGACAAGCGTTTTCAGTTCAATCTGGTTCTGTGGAGTATGAAATCCTTTGTCGTAACTGATAGCCTGCAAGTTTGGAAAACGCATCTTGGTTTCTTCAACAATGGAGACAGCAATATCACTATCGGTAACCTTTTCCATCACCTGATGATGCAGGATGAAACGGTACTGATCTTCGATAACGCAGACTTTTAATCCCAACTCAACCGGTACGCCAGCCTTGCCTTTACTGATCCACTCGGTGTGTGGCTGAAAAATGGAAAATACTTTCTCGGAATGGGCAATAATCTCTTCGTTGAGCACCCGACGACGAATCTGATCCATTTGCACTTCAGCATGAGCAACATAGTGGTTCAGCTTGCTGAGCAGCAACGGATTGAGACAACCAAATTCTGCGCCGGTACTCATTGCCCGTTGCAACTGATGGTTTGCTGCGGCAAGATATTCACGGTGCGCTTGCTTTATTTTCTGATCTTTGTGCGCTTTCTTTTCCGGGTTTTTGGATGTCGATTTCTTGAGCTTATGCACAACACGAAGCAATCTTTTTATGCCTCTGAGGTTGTGAGAAAACTGACGCCATTGGGTTGAACCTTGCAGTGCGGACAAGGTTGCACATACCTCAAGAACTTTGCGCATAGCATCGTATAACTGGCTGATATCGGCAGGAAAGTGGACATTGGTTTCTACCACAAACGAATCACCTCTGGCCATTAGAGGCAAGAGTCTTTCCTGCTCTTTTTTTTTACCAGAGCCTGACCGGTAAGCACAACCTCATGGTTGATGCGATCAAGCAATTCGGGGGTAAACAGCCGGACATTATCTTTGATGGTCTGGAGTTCGTAACTGGTTTTGTCGGTCCAGTCGTTATGGCCAAGCATCTGGCGAAGTGTAGCGTGTTGATTGGCCAATTCATGAAGACGATCGTAATCAATATTGAGTCCAAGTCGAACGACACCAAGTACCAGAATTGCCCATTGTTCCATACCGGGACGCCCTGTGCTCGAATCAGCTTTGCCGTCTCCTTTTTTCCGTTCAGGACGTACCTCTTCGAGAATGGCAAAAATACGTTTACGTAACTCCTCGTTGATGTAAATGCCTTGAAGTCCTCTCAGAATTTTTGGTACATCATCACGGGATTTTGGATCAAAAACAATGGCAGAAATATCGGTACGACCAAACATCATTTGGTGGTTGATGACGCTACGCATAGTGGATTTCGGAAAACGAAGTTTGGAGTCTGTTTCTCTTTGAGGGCACCCTACGACACCTTTTCTCAGTCAAAAATGACTTTAATGGGGTGTTATTACGCTTTTGTTTAGGGGTACGCCAAATCTTTCGATCTTTATAAAGCAATATAAGCTATTATTTTATAATATCATAACGACTTTTCGTTCAACCACTACTTATCAGTTTGTGCATACACCGTCCAGAATTGAGAAGGGGGGAATAACTTTCGATGCGGTTCTAACTGGCTTCTCCTTCACCTACAGGTTCCGCAGTCGTCTTGATTCCATTTTCAAATCCACCACCAGAACCAGAGTAAAGCAGATACATGGGCTTTTCGTTTCTGAGCAGATCAAGGGTGTTCTGAAAGTCGTCCAGGTGGTAATAGAGGTTTACTTGCCCGCCAGACATTCCATCCGCAGGCAAAGCCGACCCATTGGGCTTGAAGATAAGTTGACCGATAAATTTGCCGGCACTCGTCAGCCAGATGCGAGGAGCAAATGTATTTGCAGAATACAT
>CAILXB010000064.1 GCA_903838025.1 uncultured Chlorobiaceae bacterium | reverse complement strand
GGACCAAGTTATCTTGATGTTGACAAAAAATCAATATGTGCCGGAATAGATGGCGCTCTTGGGCTTGGCTCTCTCATGGAGCTTTTGAAAATTGAACGACCCTCTTTAAAAGATGAGCCCTTTGTGCAAAAAACCCCCATTGAGGAGCACTCCACCCCTGATATTTTCAGTGCCATAAAAGCTAAAGATCAGTTACTTTATCATCCTTACGACTCTTTTCAGCCTGTCGTCGATTTTATCAATCAGGCCGCCCATGATCCGGATGTGCTCTCCATTAAGCAAACCCTCTACCGGGTTGGCAGTAACTCGCCGATTGTCAAGGCCCTGATGAAAGCGGCTGAAGCGGGTAAACAGGTGGCTGTTCTCGTGGAACTCAAGGCAAGGTTTGATGAAGGAAACAACATTATCTGGGCGCGGGCACTTGAAGATGTCGGGGCACATGTCGCCTACGGTCTTCCAGGGCTGAAAACCCATGCCAAGCTTACCCTGATTGTGCGACGTGAGCAAAAGAAGCTGAAGCGTTATCTCCATCTTGGTACAGGGAACTATAACCCGGCAACCGGGAAAATCTATACCGATTACAGCCTCTTTACCGTTAACGAGCAACTTGCCAATGATGTGGCAGAACTCTTTAACGCCTTGACTGGCTACTCAAAACATACCGGATACAGAAAGCTGCTCGTCTCGCCGATTAATACCCGAAAAAGGATTATCGAGATGATTGAGCGAGAGGTTGAGTGGAGCCAGCATGAGAACAAGGGAAGGATCATCATGAAAATGAATGCCCTGGTGGATGGAAAAACCATTCGGGCACTCTATAAGGCCTCGTGCGAAGGGGTAAAGATCGACCTTATCATCCGGGGGATCTGCTGCCTCAAGCCTGGGATAAAGGGGGTCAGCGAGAATATCAGGGTCATCAGTGTTATCGGACGTTTTCTTGAGCACAGCCGGGCCTACTTCTTCCATAACGGGGGAAAAGAGGAACTCTATCTGGGAAGTGCGGATATTATGCCACGAAACCTTGACGATCGGGTTGAAACCCTTTTTCCGGTGTTTGATAAAGCGCTCATTCGTGCTGTCAAAACGGATCTTGATTTGATTATGAGCGATAACGTCAAGGCCTGGGAGATGCATGCTGACGCAACATACTCGAAAATCAGCAACGATGGCCCGCAAGTGAACAGTCAGGCACTTTTTTTAACCCGGTCGGCCCAGAAAAAAATGTTACAAGTGCAATGAAGTGATTGATTAAATGAAGTTAACTATTACAGATATTATGCCAAAACGGCCTGTTCATTTGCAAATAACAGAACTCTCTGAAGTTCTTGTTCAACTTTCCAATACTGTGTTGGAGAATTTTTTGCTTTCACTGCATGCTGCGGTACAGCATGATGAAGATGGCGCAAAGAAGAGAGCGCTTGCTGATTATGAAATTGATATGGCAGAGGTTGATCTTGAAGAGCAATGCCTCTCTTTTCTCGCCCTTCAGCATCCGGTTGCAAGTGACCTGCGCACCATCATGACCATTATGATGATCAATGATGAACTGGAGCGTATTGGTGATCTCTCGCTTCATAGTCTTGATCTTTTGTTTGAAATCACTCCCGAGAGTATCGAATCTTTTGAATTCGTGAAGATGGGTGAGCTTGCTGCGGCTATGATTAAAAAGGCGATTACCTCCTTTTCTTTAAAAGAGCTATCGCTTGCCGATGAGGTTTCGGTTCTTGATGAAGAGATTGAGGCAATGCACCGCTCAGTTTTTAATAAGGCAACAGCGTTGATAAAAATCCAGGATGCTGATGTGAGTCAGCTTATGGCGGTCTTGAGTATCTCCCGCTATATCGAGCATATTGCCGACCATGCTGTAAAGATTTCACAGGAGGTCAGTTATCTTGTGACCGGTGAAATCACCCACAAGAAAGCTTCACATTAAGGGGTGATAAAAAAAACATACTTTATTAATAATTTTGTTGATAACCCGTTTTTCAAGGGAGATACTATGAGTAAAAAAGTAACGTTTGCCGATGTCATGGGGGAGCTTGATGGAAAAAGTGACATTGATTGTTCCAACAAGGGATTAACGTCGCTTGAAGGGTGCCCGGAGAGGGTAAAGGGAGATTTCAACTGCTCAGGCAACAAGCTCACCACACTGATGGGGGGGCCAAAAAAAATTAAGGGAGATTTCAACTGTTCGGCGAACAAGTTGACTTCGCTTGAAGGTGGCCCTGAGGAGGTTAAGGGTGACTTTGATTGTTCCGGCAATCAACTGACCTCTCTTGTGGGTTGCCCGGCCTTCATTATGGGTGATTTTTCTTGTGCCGGAAATCAGTTGACCTCGTTAAAAGGGGAGACTCTTTCAAATGCTGAAACCGTTATCGCGAGCTGCCCGGAAATTGTAGAAGGAGATTTCAACTGTTCCGCAAACAAGCTTGTCTCACTTGAGGGTGCCACTGTGATAGTGGGCGGCGATTTTAACTGTTCAGATAATCAGCTTACAACACTCCATGGTGCACCAATAAAGATACAGGGTGATTTTGATTGTTCCAGTAACCAGCTTGCTTCACTGGCAGGCAGCCCTGATGTTGTCAAGGGAGATTTCTCTTGCAGCAAAAACCAGTTGACCTCGCTTAAAGGAGTTGCTCGGGAAGTGCGCGGTACCCTCAATTGTTCGGCGAATCAATTGACCACTCTCAAGGGGGCGCCTCAAGAAGTAAGAGTATTTGATTGTTCCAGTAATCAATTGACCTCACTCAAAGGATCTCCTCAAAAAGTTGATGGGTTTAATTGTTCAAATAATCAATTGATTTCACTCAAGTGGGCACCTGAAAAGGTCAAGGGCAATGTTGACTGTGCATGGAACCAGCTCACAACACTTGAGGATGCTCCCAAAAAGGTCAAGGGTAATTTCGATTGTTCAGGAAACCAGTTAACTGCACTTGAGGGTTCCTTGAAGAAAGTTGGAGGTGACCTGATTTGTGGACAGAACGCTCAACCTTTTAGTGATGAAGAAGTTCGAGCTGCTTTAAATGTTAAAGGCAACTGCTCTTTATAACCATCTCGTTTGCCTTGCAGCGGGTACTCTTATACTATCATCGTAAGTCATAAGGCAAAAGCCTCCTTGGTTGTTGCCTTATGCTTCGGTACATGAAACCAAAAAGATAGTGGGAAAAACGATCTGTTTGCGAACCATGAGCCCTCACAGCAAAAAACATTCCCACCTCGACCGCCTGCTCAGCAGTGCGAAGTCGGTTACTCTTGATGATTCGTCGAAGATTCTTATTCTCAGTGACCTGCATATCGGCAATGGGGGGCGGCATGATGAGTTCCGGCAAAATGCTGAACTGCTGAAAACGGTGCTCGAAAGATATTATCTACCTGAAAAATACAGCCTCGTGCTTAATGGCGATATTGAGGAGCTCTTCAAGTTCCCTCTCGAAACCATTGCATCGAAGTGGAGCGACTTTTACGACCTCTTTCTCGAATTTGAAAAGAATGGCTTTTTTTGGAAAACCTGGGGCAACCATGATGCCGCACTTCTTGACGAACGGGAGTATCGGCTCGCTTCATCGCTCGTTGAATCACTGAAATTTCATTATGGCGATGAGACGCTCCTGCTCTTTCATGGCCACCAGGCAGCACATTTTTTATGGCAAACCTGTTCCATGCCACTGCTCAGCCGCACGGTTATTTTTTTTCTCCGCTATATCGTCAAGCCTCTCGGGATACAAAACTTTTCCGTCGCCTATAATAGTCGCAAACGGTTTATGCTCGAGCAATCGATTTATGAGTTTTCCAATCAGGAAAAAATAGTCTCTATCATTGGCCATACCCATCGCCCTCTCTTTGAATCGCTTTCAAAGGCCGATTTTTTGAATTACCGGATTGAGGAGCTTTGCCGGGCCTATTCGGTTGCTGATGGCGAAAAGCGCGCCGCCATTAAACTGAGCATCGTTGAGCTGAAAGGTGAGCTTGATGGCTGTTACAAAAAGGGGAAGGTTACCGGACTTCGAAGCGGCATATACAACAATCTCACCATTCCAAGCGTTTTCAACTCTGGTTGTACCATTGGCAAACGTGGTATTACCGCCCTTGAAATTGAGGGGAGCACCATCAGGCTGGTCTACTGGTATAACGGCAAGCAGAACCGCAAGTTCATCAGTGAAAGAAGCAACCTGCCAATGAAACTCGATTCGACGGGTTTCTCAAGGATTGTTTTGAACGAAGATTCTCTCGATTATGTCTTTTCCCGCTTGCACCTTCTTGCCTGATGCGAGACAGGTAACGATTCAGGGCGCTCTTGCTCAAGGCTCCGAAGGCGGCTGGAACTGCACCGGAGCTTCTGCGATTTTGCGGAAAAGCTTGATAAGGAAGAGATGCTGAGGCCAGTTCAGCAAAAATGTTGCAAGCGCTTCCCACACCGAAACCCATGCCACAATGGTAAGCCCTTCAGCAAAAACAGTGTTGAGAAATGAGGGTGTGCCGTGAACAATAAAGAGATGGTTGACCCACAAAGAGAGACCGAGAATGATGATACCAATAACGAACAGCGTAGTTGTTGTTCGAAGCATCTTGTTCATTGCTTCAATTTCGAGTTCTCGCTGGTAGATAAAAAATTTATGGACGCTTGTGCGTACTCGCAGCATGAACTCTTCGGAAGGATAACATTCAAACATAAAGCGGATCACAAAATCAACCCGCCCTATTTCACGAGCACACTCTGTGAGATAAGAGGCGAGATCTTCATCAAGATCCTTTTTGTGGTATGGAGCGGTTTTGTCGAAATCCTCATACAGATCTTCGACACGCCTTGCGGCCACATCAACAATAACAAGACCATCAGCAGTACGCTCGTAGCGGTCAACTATTTTTTTTGGCACAGGTTATGGATTGTGTTTGTAAAATATTGGTAAATTGCTCAAAAAAAAGGAATTACAGATTTTTTTTACTCTCAAAAAAAACGGGCTCTTTTTTTTGGTAACACTTCCGTAAATCTAAACAAAAACAGTTGAGCTTTTATTGCGGGAATGTGAATTAATCAGAGATGATGGTGGGTGATAAGATGCTTTAAATTGTTGTAATTATGTAATATAGCCTTTTTTTTGAGCGCTTTGTAAAGCCATGCAAACCTTTTCGTGAGATGGAATTTTGCTTTGAGTTTCTGATAAAGTATCTTGTCGAACTCCTGGAAAATCATGACAAGTAACGGCAATGCAAGATCTTGTTTTTGATAATCATCATACTTTGTCGGATTTAGTGAACTTGTATATAGCGCTTTGCAATTTACATTATTCTAATTAACCTTCAGGGACATATTGTTGTTCCATAAAAAGTTAAAATTATATATATTCGAAAGTTTGTCCAAAAATAAAACGAAAAGCCGTGATTGATTTTAACAAAAAAATACTCATCATTGGATTTGGCTCAGTATCTCAATGTACCGTCCCTCTTCTTTTTAAACACATCAATGTCGATTATACTCATGTCACTATCATGGACTTTGAGGATATTCGTGAAAAAGTAGCACCGTGGACAGCATTGGGCGTTATCTACATTAATCATCAAATAACACCGTATAATATAGCACAAACCCTTTCGACCTATGTTACCGAGGGCGATTTGATTATAGATTTAGCGTGGAATATTGATTGTTGTGAAATTCTTCAATGGTGTCATGATCATGGTGTCCTCTACATGAACACCTCGGTAGAAGTGTGGGATCCTTATTCAGGGGTTGAGACTCGGCATCCCGCCGAAAGAACACTCTATTGGCGGCATATGAACATCCGCCGCATGACTTCACAATGGAAAGAGAAGGGTGTCACGGCGGTGCTGGAGCATGGTGCCAATCCCGGATTGATATCGCATTTTACCAAACAAGGGTTACTTGATATTGCCAGCGCAGTCATTGCCCGGAACAAGGTTGGCCCCGCTCAAGCCGAAATTCTTAAAGAGCTCGCTGAAAAAAGAATCTTTAATGAATTGGCTATGGAGCTTGGCGTCAAAGTGATTCACTGCTCTGAACGCGACACGCAAATCTCTGACGTTCCCAAACAGGTGGACGAGTTTGTCAATACCTGGAGTGTTGAGGGGTTCCGCGAAGAGGGTATGACAACGGCTGAAATGGGGTGGGGAACCCATGAAAAAGAGCTGCCTCAATTTGCATATACCCATACGGATGGCCCAAAAAACCAGATTTGTTTGGCCAAAATGGGGATGAATACCTGGGTTTGCTCCTGGGTCCCTGATTATGACATCCGTGGCATGGTCGTTCGCCATGGCGAGGCGTTTACGATTTCAGACTACCTCACGGTCTCCAAAGAGGGGCAAGCCATCTACCGTCCGACGGTCCATTACGCCTATTGTCCGAGTGATGCCGCCATTACCTCTCTGCATGAGCTGCGTGGTTATGATTACCGGCTTCAGTCCAATTTCAGGATCATGAATGATGAGATTATCAAGGGTTCTGATATTCTTGGTGCATTACTGATGGGTCATGCCTTTAATTCCTGGTGGACAGGCTCCGACCTTAGCATAGAGCAATCCAGAGCGCTGGTACCTCATCAGAACGCTACCACGATGCAGGTAGCAATATCTGTGGTTGCAGCCTGTATGTGGATGATCGAAAATCCTGACAAAGGTGTTGTTGTACCCGATAATATCGACCATGAGTATATCCTTGGAATTGCAAAACCCTATCTTGGCAACTTCATCTCAAAAGATTCCGATTGGACACCGTTAAAATACAATCCCAACTTTTTTGCAGGGTTTAATACCCCTGATATTGATGAAACCGATCCCTGGCAGTTCAAGAACTTTCTTATTACCGATAATGATTAAAACAGGAGACATTTAATGGAAGCTCAATATTTGAAACAATTGGCATTAGAGCATGGCACACCGTTGTTTGTGGTGGATCACGAAGTTTTGCGTGCCAATTACCGCGAGTTTAAAAAGTATCTTCCAAGGGTTCAGGCTTATTTCGCTGTTAAAGCCAACTCAGCCAAAGAAATCGTTAAAACTTTCTATGACGCTGGTGCCAGCTTTGATGTGGCGTCCATGCCCGAGTTTCTTACGGTCTATGAAAATATTAAAAGCCTGACGCCTGAAGAGCAACAGGATTTTATATGGGACAAGATCATCTATGCCAATCCGATAAAGCCAATACCGACCCTGAAGGAGCTCGACTGTTACAAGCCGTTGGTCACCTTTGATAATGAAGATGAAATAGCAAAAATCGCGACGTATGCACCGAACACAGGTCTTGTGTTACGTATAAAAGTGCCCAATACGGGAGCGATGGTAGAACTCTCTTCCAAATTCGGTGCAGATCCTGGTGAGGCGGTTGACCTTATCGACAAAGCGTTCAAGAGTGGGCTGGTGGTCGAAGGGTTAAGCTTCCACGTCGGCAGTCAGTGCACCAATTTTCAAAATTATGTTCAAGCCCTCAATCTGGCATCAAATATCTTCAAGGAGTCGTGGGAGAGAGGGTACACGCAGGTAAAAATTCTTGATATTGGTGGCGGTTTTCCCGCTCCTTACGACAACAGTGTCAAACCTTTTGCCGAGCTTGCCGTCATGCTCAATTCTGAATTTGACCGGCTCTTTCCGCCCGACATTGAAATCATAGCCGAACCCGGAAGATTTTTGGTGGCCACTGCCGCCTGGGTTGTGATGGAGATTATCGGTACCGCCTATCGTGACGGTAAACGCTGTTATTACGTCAATGACGGGGTCTATCATACCTTTTCGGGGATCATCTTTGACCATTGCGAGTATCCTTTAAAATCCT
>CAILXB010000063.1 GCA_903838025.1 uncultured Chlorobiaceae bacterium | reverse complement strand
TTACCAAGGCGGAACTTTCCCGGCATTTTCCTGAACTCGATATCACGCTCAAACTGGTTAAAACAACCGGTGACAAGATTCTCGACTCTCCTCTTTCGAAAATCGGGGATATGGGGCTCTTTACCAAGGATATTGAGAAGCATCTGATCACCAAAGAGATCGATCTGGCGGTTCACAGTTTGAAAGATGTTCCGACAAGCACTCCTGATGGGCTTCTTATCACCTCCTTCACCGAACGTGAAGATACGAGAGATGTCATTATTTCAAAGAACGGCATCAAGCTGAAAGATCTACCCCAGAATGCCAAAATGGCAACAAGCAGCCTTCGCCGCATGTCGCAGTTGTTGAGCCTGCGCCCTGACTTGCAGATACAGGATATCAGAGGCAATCTCAATACCCGTTTCCAGAAGTTTGACGAGGGCGAATTCGATGCCATGATGCTTGCCTACGCAGGTGTTTTCCGCCTCAATTTCAGCGATCGCATTTCCGAAATCCTCCCACACGAAGTAATGCTTCCTGCCGTCGGTCAGGGTGCTCTCGGTATTGAGACTCGTGTTGACGATGAGCAGACAAGAGAGATTGTCAGAATCCTCAACCATTCCACGACGGAATATTGCTGCCGCGCTGAGCGTGCACTGCTCCGCCATCTGCAGGGTGGTTGCCAGATTCCTATTGGCGCTTATGCTTCGTTCAAAAATGGCACGCTGAAGCTGCTTGCCTACGTCGGCTCGGTTGACGGTAAGATTGGGTTGCATAACGAAATCACAAAAACAGGATTAACGTCACCCGAACAAGCTGAGGAGGCTGGTATCGCACTTGGCGAAGAGCTGCTGAAACAGGGCGCAGATGCAATTCTGTCACAAATCCGCAAAACCCGCTGATGAAAACTGTTCTTGTTACCCGTCCAAAAAGTCAGGCAGCGTCATTTGTGAAAAAACTGGAAGAGTACGGTCTGAACTCGATTGTTTTTCCGACAATCGAGATCAGGCCGGTCTCCGGCTGGAAGGTGCCCGATCTCAGCCTTTTTGATGGTCTCTTTTTCACCAGCCCCAACAGCGTCACTTTTTTCATGGAACAGTTGCTTCGTGACTCTCCGGAAGAGCTGAAAACACTGCAACAGCTCAAGGTGTGGGCCGTCGGCAAAACAACGTCAGAAGATTTGGCCGTGCATGGCGTCAAGACCCAGCCAATACCGAAAATTGCCGATGCCGTCACACTCATGGAGGAGATCGACAGCCAGACAATCGCCGGTCATACGTTCCTGTTTCTCAGAGGAAGCCTTTCGCTTGGAACCATTCCCGAGGTTATCAAAAAACGGGGTGGACAATGCGTTGAGCTGACCGTCTATGAAAACCTGCCCCCTTCGCTTGAAGAGAGCACAAAAATAAAATCGCTGTTGGATCAAGGCGAACTCTCCTGCCTCTCCTTTACCAGCCCCTCAACCGCCATCAATTTTTTTGAGGCTATGGGGACAACCGCCCTCCCGCCGGGAGTGCAGATTGCCGCCATAGGAACCACAACCGCCAACGCTCTCAAAAAACTTGGCGTAAAGGTCGATATCATCCCAGAATCTTTCGACGGCCCCAGCTTCGCCAAAGCCATCGCCAACGCACTGACAACTGACAACTGATTACTGACAACTGACAACTTCTTCAAGCAACGCCGTGCCTATGGCCTTGTTGGCGCTGACAAGTCCTTGGCCTGATATTGTCGTCTTGCCACAGTAATCAAAGCAGCAACCACCCGCTTCAGTGACGATAGGAATCAGTGCAGCACAATCCCACGGGCTCATGATTTTATCGACCGATACTTCTGCCCGTCCGGAGGCGACCCGCGTATGACCATAACAGTCGCCCCATCCACGCACAAGTCCAGCCTGATGGCGAAGCATATCTACCGGGTGTTGAGAGGTGGTGTCGAGCAGATACTCCTTTTCCGTGAAAAGAACCGTTGCCTCCCTGACATCGCTGATGGAGGAGACAGCTATCTGCGAACCATTGAGAAATGCCCCGCATCCCCGTTCAGCAGAATATATTTCGCCAAGCGCAGGAAAATTGACAACACCGATTTGCACAGTTCCATCAATTTCAAGAGCGATCATCACGCCGTAGAGTGGAACTCCGTGAATAAAGGCTTTGGTGCCATCAATCGGGTCGATGATCCAGCGACGGTTGTTGCCAGCCGGGCGCTCATCAAATTCTTCGCCAAGCACCCCATCCGCCGGATAGCAAGAGGCGATTGCTGCCCTTATAAGTTTTTCTGCTTCCCGGTCAGCCTCGGTAACCGGAGTTGCATCCCTTTTTGTAAAAACCCGAAGTGATTTGCGTGAAAAATAACTCAAGGTTAACTGACCAGCCTGTTCGGCCAATTCAACGGCAAGCTGAAGATCGGATATCATAGCTTTTATATTTTTTTTAATATATTACGGAACATAGTACATTTCAATGTAAAAATTGCTGCGTATGCGGCATTCCAGCTTAGCCCCGGACACATCCCTGAGGACTCTTTTGCCGGTCAAGTTAGTTAATCAATATCGTAAAACACAATGAAACGCTTGATTGCTGAACGCGAAAAAGCCCGCCTTGGGGGTGGACAAAAACGCATAGATGCACAGCATAAAAAAGGGAAATTTACCGCACGGGAACGGATCGACATGCTGCTTGACGAGGGAAGCTTTGAAGAATTTGACATGTTTGTTTCACACCGTACCACTGATTTCGATCTTGATAAGGAGCGCTATCTTTCTGACGGTGTCATCACCGGACACGGCACCATCGACGGACGCACGGTCTACCTCTTTTCCCAGGATTTTACCGTTCTTGGCGGCTCGCTTTCAGAGACCAATGCACTGAAAATTTGCAAGGTGATGGATCAGGCTATGAAAGTAGGAGCTCCCTTCATTGGAATCAACGACAGCGGCGGAGCAAGAATTCAGGAGGGGGTACGAAGTCTTTCCGGCTATGCAAGCATTTTCCAGAGAAACGTCATGGCATCGGGGGTCATTCCCCAGATATCAGCCATCTTCGGCCCTTGTGCAGGCGGCGCGGTTTACTCCCCTGCTCTCACCGATTTTGTCTTCATGGCCGACAAAACCAGCTACATGTTTGTCACTGGACCGAAAGTCGTCAAAACCGTTACGGGCGAAACCATTACCGATGAAGAGCTGGGTGGAGCTTCGGTCCATGCCACAAAATCAGGGGTCACCCACTTTGTCGGAGCCGATGAACGGGAAGGGATACTTCTGATCAAAAAGCTGCTGAGTTACCTGCCGCAGAACAATCTGGAAGAGCCTCCTCTTGCTATTTGTGATGATCCTGCCGACCGGCTTGATGACAAGCTGAACTCCATTATTCCTGAAAAACCATCCATCCCCTACGATGTCAAGGATATCATCCACTCCATTGCCGATAATGGAGAATTTCTTGAGGTTCAGCGTCAATATGCCCGGAACATTGTTGTCGGCTTTGTCACCTTCAACGGTATTTCAACCGGTATTGTTGCCAATCAACCGAACTATCTGGCTGGTTGTCTTGACATCAACGCCTCCTGTAAGGCGGCAAGGTTTGTCCGATTCTGCGACGCATTCAACATTCCCCTTGTCACTCTTGTCGATGTTCCGGGCTTCCTTCCCGGCAGTGCGCAGGAGTTTGATGGCATTATCACCAACGGTGCAAAACTGATTTTTGCTTATGCCGAGGCGACGGTACCAAAAATCACCATTATCCTGCGAAAAGCTTATGGTGGAGCATACATCGTCATGAGTTCCAAGCAATTGAGAGGTGATGTCAACTATGCCTGGCCGACAGCCGAAATCGCTGTCATGGGACCCATCGGTGCCATCGAGGTGCTCTATAACCGTTCGCTTCAGGCAATGGAAACCAACGAGGAACGGGCAAAATTTGTTGCCGACAACGCCGCAGAATACCGTCAAAAATTTGCCAATCCCTACGAAGCCGCCAAATACGGTTATATTGATGACATCATTGAACCGCGCAATACCCGTTTCAGAATCATCCGCGCTCTTCAGACGCTCATGACCAAAAAGGATAGTAATCCTCCGAAAAAACACTCTACACTGCCACTTTAACCGCATCAAATCAATGACAGCAATTGTTCAAATAGCCCAGGCTGATGTTCTGGCAGCAGTAAAGGAGCATCTGGCTTTTGCCATCACAGGCTTCGGCATGCTCATTTTTACCATCATTCTGCTCTCTGTAGTGTTCACCATTCTGCCAAAATTTCACGACAGAAAACTCAGAAAAAAATTCCAGCCAAAGAATGGAGAAGGAAAATCAACTCTTGCCAGCACCATGCTGCCAGGAGAGGTGAGTGCTGCAATCGCCATGGCTATTTCTATATACTTCGATGAGTTGCACGATCAGGAAACAGCAATTCTGACAATCAAAAAAGTAGGAAAAACCTACTCACCCTGGAATTCAAAAATCTACA
Organism: uncultured Chlorobiaceae bacterium; assembly: GCA_903838025.1. Taxonomy (GTDB): domain Bacteria; phylum Bacteroidota; class Chlorobiia; order Chlorobiales; family Chlorobiaceae; genus Chlorobium. Next base: position 22,297 of record CAILXB010000063.1, on the reverse strand, counting down.
ATGTTATTAATTTTAACAGTTTTCAACGATGAGGCGCTATAAATTCACGATAAGCGGCAACAAGTACAACGTCGAAATAAAATCCATCGAAGAAAACATTGCCGAAATTGAGGTAAACGGTACCTCTTACCATGTTGGGCTGGGGAAGGAGATCAAAACGCCACAAACGCCAAAACTTGTGCGCTATACGCCTCCAGCACCACCAAAGGCACCGGTGCTCAATACCCCGAGTCTGAGCGTGGTAAAAGCCCCTCTTCCCGGAACAATCATTGCCATAGCCGTCACACCGGGAATGCAGATAAAACTGGAAGAGCCTGTGCTTGTGCTCGAAGCGATGAAAATGGAAAACAATGTTTTTGCTGAAAAACCCGGCATCGTTAAAACCATCAGAGTTGCTGTGGGCGATACCGTCATGCAGGGAGATATCCTGATAGAAATTGAATAACACCATTATGGACTCAATTGCGCGGTTTCTTGACTTTTCCGGTTTTGCCAACGCAACGCCGGGACACATTTTACTGATACTTGTCGGCCTGCTTTTTCTCTATGCAGCAATCCGGTATGAATATCAACCACTTCTCCTGATACCAATAGGATTCGGCATCCTGATCGGCAACATTCCTTTTCTGGAACATGCTGGTCTGAAGCTTGGAACCTATGAAGAGGGCAGTGTGATGAATTACCTCTTCATGGGTATGCTCAAGGGTATTTTTCCTCCATTGATTTTTCTCGGAATCGGCGCCATGACCGATTTTTCATCACTAATTTCAAACCCAAAACTTATCCTGATAGGCGTTGCCGCGCAGTTTAGCATTTTTCTGACTTATCTCTGCGCTCTAAGCCTCGGCTTCACCAGTCCGGAATCGGCCTCAATCGGTATCATCGGGGCAGCCAGCGGCCCAATAGCAATTTTTCTTGCATCAAAACTTGCTCCACACATCCTTGGGTCTATCGCCTTTGCTGCATACTGTTACATGGCCCTTATTCCACTGATTCAACCCCTCTTTATGCGCCTGTTGACAACAAAAAAAGAGCGCATGATCCGAATGAAGCTGCCCCGAGCTGTAAGCAAAAGAGAGAAGGTATTTTTCCCTATTATTGCATTTCTTCTAACCAGCCTTATCGTACCCGCCTCCCTGCCGATCCTCGGAATGCTCTTTTTTGGCAATGTGCTCAAAGAGTCGATGGTGACAAAACGCCTGGCCGATACCGCCAGAAACACCATAACCGACATTGTCACCATTCTTCTCGGCCTTGCCGTAGGTGCATCAACCCAGGCAACAACCTTTCTTACGGAAGGCTCAATACTTATTTTCATTCTCGGGGCGCTTTCCCTGGTCATCGCAACGGCTGGTGGAATCATTTTCGCAAAAATCATGAACCTCTTTCTTTCCCAGGAAAACAAAATTAATCCATTAATCGGGGCGGCCGCTCTTGCATCCATTCCGGACTGTGCGCACGCGGTGCAAGTCGAGGGAGTAAAAACCGATCCCGACAATCATCTGCTCATGCACGCCATGGCTCCGAATGTGGCTGGCGTCATCGCCACAGCCATTACCGCCGCAATCATGATGAGTTTCATGTAGCTCTCTTTTTTCAAAACCGAAAAAGGAAATGCTTCCCGTTGTTCATGGATTTTCGTAATTTCAGCCTTTTTAAAACCATAATTTTTCTTAAGCCATGAGTCAGCTCAATTTGCTCAATATTACCCAGCGACCCAGAAGACTTCGCAAAAGTGCAGCAATAAGAAACCTTGTGCAGGAGAAAAACCTGACCATCAACGATCTTGTTTATCCGCTCTTTGTCTGCCCGGGAACGAACGTCGTTGAAGAGGTCTCTTCCATGCCGGGAAGCTTCCGTTACTCAATTGACAATGCAGTAAAAGAGTGCCAGGAACTCTGGGATCTCGGAATCCAGTCAATCGACCTCTTTGGTATTCCTGAAGTCAAGACTGAAGATGGCAGCGAAGCCTACAACGAGTACGGTATCATCCAGGAAGCCATCCGCGCCATCAAAGCAAAGGTGCCCGACCTCTGCATCATGACTGACGTTGCGCTTGACCCCTTCACCCCTTTCGGCCATGACGGTCTGGTCAGGGATGGCATTATTCTCAATGACGAAACCGTTGAGGTGCTCTGTAAAATGGCCATATCCCATGCCAACGCCGGAGCTGATTTTGTTTCTCCGAGCGACATGATGGACGGCCGTATCGGCGCCATCCGTGAAGCACTTGACGACACCGAGTTCTCCGATGTCGGCATTCTCTCCTACGCCGCAAAATACGCATCAAGCTTTTATGGTCCGTTCCGTGATGCCCTCCACTCGGCACCGCAATTCGGCGACAAGACCACCTACCAGATGAATCCTGGCAACACCGATGAGGCGATGAAAGAGATTGAACTCGACATCATGGAAGGTGCCGATATTGTCATGGTCAAACCAGGTCTCGCCTATCTTGACATCGTTTACCGCACTAAAGAGCGCTTTGATACTCCGGTAGCAATCTACCATGTCTCCGGCGAATACTCGATGGTCAAGGCTGCGGCAGCACGCGGATGGATTGACGAAAAAAGAGTGATGATGGAGTCGCTGCTGTGCATGAAACGTGCCGGTGCCGATCTTATCTTTACCTACTATGCAAAAGAGGCCGCAAAGATACTTCGCTGATTCTCTCTCTGAAAAGAGTACTCCATTTTCTAAAAGCCCGGCTGCGTTCTGAACTGTGCAGTCGGGCATTTACTGTTACAATACATGATACGATACTTTACTGCGGGCGAGTCGCACGGCCCGGCCCTTTCGGCCATCGTGGAAGGGATGCCAGCCGGAGTTCCCATCACGCTTGAGGAGATCAACCGCCAGTTGGCTCGCCGTCAGCAGGGGCACGGGCGTGGAGGACGCATGAAAATTGAGAGCGACAAGGCAGAAGTACTCTCAGGCGTCCGGTTCGGCAAAACCATCGGCTCCCCCATCGCGCTCGTGATCAAAAACCGCGACTGGGCAAACTGGACAACCACTATGGCCCAGTTTGAACAACCGGAAACAGAGTGTGCAAAAATAACCATTCCAAGACCGGGCCATGCCGACCTTGCTGGACGGCTCAAATATGGCTTTGATGATATCCGCCCGGTCATTGAACGCTCGTCGGCACGTGAGACCGCCGCAAGAGTGGCCGCTGGAACCGTTGCAAGAGTGTTGCTCAAGTCGCTCGGTATTGAAATTGGCAGCTACATTTCAGCCATTGGCTCGGCTGCGGATCCCTCTCCGGATCCTCAACTTGAAGCACTCCTTTACGAAGGGGCTGAGGCCGTCGCACGCCAGGCTGACCTCTCGCCGGTACGCATGCTCACAAAAGCAACTGAAACAGAGGCGCTTGCTGCCATAGATGCCGCAAGTGAGAGGGGTGACACCCTTGGCGGAATCATCGAAATCTTCATCACCGGAGTACCTCCCGGATTTGGCAGCTATGTGCAGCACGACCGGCGTCTCGATGCCGCACTTGCAGCCGCAATCATCTCCATCCAGGCCATCAAAGGTGTCGAAATTGGTACCGCTTTCGAAAATGCCGCAAAGCCAGGCTCTCAGGTGCACGACGAGTTTCACCTCTCCCATGAAGAGGGTGTGACCAGAAAAACCAACCGTGCTGGCGGCCTTGAAGGGAGCATGTCGAGCGGGCAGACCATCCACCTGCGGGCAGCCATGAAGCCAATCTCCTCGCTGGTCACTCCCCTGCAATCCTTTGATATTGAAACCCTGCAACCTACTCCGTCACGCTTTGAGAGGAGCGACACCTGCGCCGTCCCCGCTGCCGGTGTGGTTGCCGAAGCTGTTCTGGCCCCGGTTATCGCCAATGCACTGCTTGAAAAGCTTGGTGGCGATCATCTCAGTGAAATCCTCCAACGCCTTGACCTTTACCGGGATACTCTCCGCAACACCTTTTGCGGCTGAACCCCTGACTTTTTTAGCACGCCCTCTTTTCGGGAAAGTGACCACCTGCTGGTTCCGACTCCCAAGAGGGCTTTGTTACAACCACTTTTTTCCGCAATACTGGCTGAAACGCCAAAACACATCCCCGATCAAATTCAAAAAAAAAATTCAAAATAAAAAACACTCTTTTGTGATCATCAGAATATTGCGTAATTATCACAAATCATTCATTTGCAGATTACGTTAATAGGGCTGTCACCATGAAGAGCACCTGTAACCATATCAAAAGCAAAGCCAGCGAGAGTTGGATTGCGACTGCTGTTGTGACACTCTCATTGCTGAAAGGATATCCTGCCTTTGCCTTGCCTGCAGAGGGGATGGTGACTGAAGGGAATGCAATAATAAGCACTCTATCGGCCACAATGATGCGTATCGAGCAAAAAAGCAACAGCGCCATCATTAACTGGAGTTCTTTTGGTATTGGCCGTGGTGAAGCACTCAACATTGCCCAGCCCGACACCCGTTCCATCCTGCTCAACCGGGTTACAGGCAGCAATCCCTCCGAAATATTCGGAACACTTTCGGCAAACGGCCGAATCTTTCTGGTGAATCCAAACGGCATCCTTTTTGGCAAAGGCGCAAGTGTCAATGTTGGGGGGCTGGTGGCATCCACTCTTGCAATCAGCGACAACGACTTCCTCTCAGGCAAATACCATTTCTGCAAAAATGGTGACGCCGCTTCAGTGGTCAACGAGGGTGAGGTAAACGGAGGATTTATAGTGCTGCTCGGAGAGAGGGCCGTCACCAACAGCGGAACTCTCATCACCACCAAAGGGACTACCGGACTGGCCACTGGAGAGAATATCACCCTCCATATAGACCCTGGCGGACTGGTGGCAATCAAAGTGGACAAAAGCGCATGGAACGCGCAACTGACAAATAGCGGAGTCATTGAGGCCGATGGCGGCACGGTGGTGATCACCACTCAGGCCGCCGGAGAGCTGCTTGCCTCAGTGGTCAATAACAGCGGCAAAGTGCGTGCCGCCAGCATGACAGAACGCAACGGCACCATCGTGATCGAAGGGGGCACCATCATCAACACCGGCTCATTCACCGCATCCAGCATTAACGCCAGAGGGAACAACATCCTCGATGCTGGCAAGTGGAGTGCAGAAGGAAGTGTGAGTGGCGGCGCAATACACATTGATGCCGCTGGCACTATTGAGCAAAGTGCTGCAAGCCTTATGTCGGCCAGTGGGGGCAAGGGAGGCCAAATCCATATCAATGCAGAAGGGAGCCTCTACCTTTCAGGAACGCTCAGTGCAAACGGCCATACCGGAGAGGGCGGCCAGATCACAATCACTGCACCACAAACACTCCTCGCCGCAGCGCGGGTAGTGGCTGATGGTCAGAAAGGAGGAGGAAGCATCTTCATTGGCGGTGGCTGGCAGGGAAAGGATGCCTCTCTCAACAACGCAGCGACCACCATTGTGACAAAAAACAGCTTACTGACAGCCAACGCTGTTGAGAGCGGCAACGGCGGTACGGTGGTGCTCTGGTCTGATGTCTCCACAGCCTTTGCCGGAACCATCGAGGCTCGGGGAGGTCGCAACGGTGGTAACGGAGGAGCGATTGAGGTATCAAGCCATGAAAAACTCGCCTTCTCCGGCCAGGTCGTGACAACCGCACCCCAGGGTGAAAATGGCTTTCTGCTGCTTGATCCGCGAAACATCACTATTGATGCCAATACAAATACCACAATCCCCCTCTTCTCCCTTATTTCGTTGCCCGACGCAAACCCTGCGGCAGGTGACGAGCATGGCTCCGGCACCATTATTGAGCTGGCTAATGGCAATATTATCGTTGCCAGCCCCCTCGACGACTTTGTTGCAACCGATGCAGGAGCTGTCAGACTTTACAAGCCGGATGGCACTCTGCTCTCAATGCTTTGCGGTTCTAACGCCAATGACCTTGTGGGTGAAACATTAACCGCCCTGAGCAGCCGAAACAGCGCTGTCACCTCAACACATCAGTGGTCGAATGCTGGCAAGACCGATGCCGGTGCCTTCACATGGATTGATGGAACCGCCGGTATCAGCGGGATTGTCTCCGACAGCAACAGCCTGGTGGGCTCTTCGACCAATGACGGTGCCTCATCTCGGGTGATTACCCTCACCAACAACAATTACGTGGTCAGCACGCCAAACTGGGACAATGGTACTGTTCTTGAGGCCGGTGCAGTTACCTGGGGGAATGGACTGGGAGGTACTGTCGGGGTAATAGGCATAACAAAAAGTTTGACCGGTTCAAGCAAAAACGATCAAGTTGGAACCGTAACCGCTCTTGCAAACGGCAATTATGTAGTATCTACCTTGTTATGGGACAAAGGGAGCGTCGCCAATGTCGGCGCAGTGACCTGGGGAGATGGCGTTAATGGAACTGTAGGCTCGGTCAGCGCTGCAAACAGTCTGGTCGGCACCAAATCAGGTGACCACGTGGGAAGCGTGACCGCCCTGACGAACGGCAATTATGTGGTAAGCGCACCAGATTGCGACAATGGTTCTCTCACCAATGCCGGAATGGTGAACCTGGTAAACGGAGCCACCGGTGCGACCGGAATAATCGACGCTGCGAAGAGCCTTGTTGGTTCCAAAAAAGAGGACAACGTTGGAGGAGAGGTAATAGCCTTGACCAACGGCAACTACATTGTGATTTCTGAAAACTGGGACAATGACACAACCATTAACGTAGGTGCCGTAACGTGGGGAGATGGAGTCAGCGGCACAAATGGAACAATAAGCGCAGCAAACAGCTTGATCGGTTCTGTGACCGATGACCTTGCTTCAGCTCATGTTACGGCACTGACCAATGGCCACTTTGTGCTTAACTCACCCGGTTGGGACAATGGCTCTGTTGCCGACGCAGGGGCCGTAATCTGGGGTAATGGAGGCGGTAGCACCATCGGGGTAATAAGCGCAGCCAACAGTCTGGTTGGTTCGACTACAAAGGATGGACTCTCCTCAACCGTTACAGCACTGGCCAATAGTAATTTCGTGGTCGCTTCGCCAAATTGGGACAACGGATTGGCGGTCAACGTTGGAGCGGTGACTTGGGGAAACGGCCTTGGCGGCACTGTCGGAGCAATAAGCATAACCAACAGTCTGATCGGTTCTACAGCAAATGATGGTGCCCGATTGAACATAACAGCACTCACAAATAGCAATTACGTCGTAGGCTCGCCGTTTTGGGATAGTGGTTTATCTACCGATGCAGGGGCCATAACCTGGGGTAATGGAATCGGTGGCACCATAGGAGTAATAAGCGCGACCAACAGTCTGGTCGGCTCAACCAAAAATGACTATGTCGGATCGGATGCTTCGGGGATGAATAAGATAACTGCTTTAATAAATGGAAATTACATCGTTTCTTCAACTCTATGGGACAAGGGATCGACCGCCAATGCCGGTGCAGTAACGTGGGGAGATGGCCTTGGCGGCACTGTCGGGGCAATAAGCGCAGAGAACAGTCTGGTAGGGTCAAAAACAGGCGATCAAGTGGGAAGCGTGACTCCCCTGCCCGACGGAGGCTACGTGGTTGCCTCACCCTTCTGGAACAATGGTTCTGTTACCAACGCAGGCGCAATAACCTGGTTGGGTGGACTCGGAAGCACGACCGGAGAGATAAGCTCTTTAAACAGCCTGCCGGGCACCAATAAAGAGGATCAACTGGGCATTGGCGGCATTACACCGCTCACTGTGGGCAGCATGAAGGGAAGTTTCATTGTCAGCTCTTATAACTGGTCAAATAAAACCGGGAAAGTGGATATTCTTACGCCAATCACCGATACTGAATCGGTGCAGCAGCAGTATTTCTTCAATCCCGACAAGGACTACAACTTCACTCCTGATCAGATAACAAAACTACTCAATGCCGGAGATCATGTTATCCTGAAGGCCAATAACGATATAACCATCAATTCAGCCATTCTTGCCAATAACCCCCTTGGCAGTGGCGGCAATCTTGAGCTGAATGCCGCAAAGAGTATTCTTATCAATGCCAACATCACAACCGACAACGGCAACCTGACACTGATTGCAAACGAGAGGAAAGCAAACGGAGTTGTAGACGCCGGGCGGTCGGCAGGAATGGCAACAATCACCATGGCCTCGGGCACAACCATCGACGCGGGCTCGGGAAACGTTACCATCGAACTGCGCGATGGAGCAGGAAACAGCAACAGAGAGAGTGGTGAAGTCACCTTGCGCACCATCACTGCTGGCACCATCAGCGCCGTCAACTCGGGGCTAACAGCCGGTTCAGGCATCACCCTGGCTTCAGGAACCCTTACTGCAAGCGCATCCAGCGGAAGCAGCATTGTTCTCGCTGGACAGGATTTCACCAACAGTGCAAAAACAAAATTCTCCACCACCGGAACAGCGCGATGGATCGTCTATTCAGACAATCCCGACGCGACTATCAAGGGTGGACTGACCTCCAACTTTCGTCACTACAACGCCAATTACAGCAACTACTCACCCGTCAACGTGAACGAAACGGGCAATGGTTTTGTTTACGCCGCTTTTCCGAGCCAGCTTTCTGTCGCTACGACCCTCACCAGTGGCCGCACCAGCAGCATTTTCGGAACAAAGCCTTCCGCTACTTTTGGCTATACACTTACCGGCTTTAAAGACAGCGAGGATAATGCCGATAACATTGGCCTTCTTGGCACAATGATTGTAAGCGGATTTCCTACTGCAACCTCAAACACTGGCTTTTACACAATAAGGTATGCTGGTGGCCTGTCAAGCAGTGCTGGCTTTACCTTTACTGCGGGCACTGGCCTCAGCTATACCATTAAAAAACAATCTGTAATAGAGTCTGCTGGCGCTCTGTCAGGTAGCGCAGGCTTCAACTTCACGGCAGGACTCGGGCTCATCTCTACCATTAAAAAGCAGACCACAAGCTTCGATCACATCAATCCGATAGCGAACTGGCAACCTGACAGGGCACACAGTACCCAAAAAGAGCTTTCGACCGAAACCCTTTTCAGTAACCATAATCCAACGCAGCAAAAGGGCTCTATCATACAACAAAAAGAGCTTCGTGCCGTCCCAAAAAACTCAAGGAGTAAAGGTTTTCTTACAGTCAACACAATAGATGTTCCGGAAACTGCGGAAGCATTTTTTATTCTCCCGCTCCCGGGAAGTTTGTTCAGCCACAGCAATCCTGACGCAGTTATCTCTCTTAAAGTGCAATCGGTCAACGGCTCATCAATACCCTCATGGATGACGTTTGACCAAAATCGGAAGGTCATAAGCGGAAAAGCGCCAAAAGAGGCGAAAGGGGTCTACCGCGTAGAACTGGTTGCAAAAGACCAGTTTGGTGAAGAAGCACGTTCAACAGTTCTGATAACAATCGGATAACAAAATCTTTAACAAAGAGTTCCTGTTCTGACCCTGTTCTGCTCTCACGTGTCCATAAATTTATGACGGTCACCATGTCCAGATCACTGAAAACACTTTTCTTCGCATCAGCCATGACGGTATGCAGCGCTTTTGCGGCTGATATTCCTGATGCTGGTCGAATGCTCCGAGAGAGTGTTCCCCCGCCATCCCTGGATCCGCAAAAGGAGGCTCCGACGTTTCATGATCCAGAGAGACCGAAAAAAGAGGCTGAAAAAAGTACACGTCTCAAGGTAACGGGCTTTACCTTTGTGGGCAACACACTCTTTTCCAATGACCAGCTTTCAAAGCTGATGTCGGGCTGCATCGGCAAAGAGATGACCTTTGCTGGACTAAATGAAGCGTGTACAGCAATCACAAATGCTTACCGAAAAAAAGGCTATTTCCTTGCTTCACCTATATTTCCGCCGCAAACAATAAAACCCGGCGACCCCCTTGTTATCGAAGTCATTGAAGGCGTGCTCGAAAATATCCATGTTGCAACCATACCGGTCAAAACACAAATCAGAAAAACCCTTCTGGAACGCTATGCCAATCAAGTGCCCCGCCAGCGGCCTCTTGAAGAGAGCTCCCTTACCTCCATGGTCATGAGCGTCAATGAACTTCCTAACATCTCTTCCCGCATCTTGCTCGAACCAGGCTCCCGACCCGGCACAACGCAAGCAACCCTTGAAGTGATAGAAGGCCAGCCGTTCAGCTTTTCCCTCGACATCGACAACTTCGGAAACCATGCAACCGGAGAGAATCACGTTGCCACAACCATGGAGCTCTACTCTCCTCTTCATTTCGGAGATCAATGTACCCTGCGCCTGCAAACATCGACAACCGGAGATCTTAGGAACATACAGGCGGGCTATGCAATACCGGTTGGCATCTCTGGAACGAGGATCGGAGCGAACTATAGCTACGTGAGCTACCAGTTGGGAGCTCTTTTTGAACCATTGAAGGCTGACGGCAATGGCCACAACTTGACTCTTGCCATTACCCAGCCACTCATACGCCAGAGAAACCTGATCGTAAACGCAACCGTTGCCGGAGAAGGCAGCATACTTGATGACCGGATAGAGAGCATACTCCTCAGAAACAGCCGTCACAACCTCTCCTGGCAGGCTGGCCTTAGCGTGACCCAAAGAGAGAGGGTTTCAGGGGGAAGTTCTACCTCACTCTCGCTTGGCTTTGTTGGTGGACGCCTCACTATTGACAATTCAGAAGCGCTCTCAATCGACCAGTCAGAAGCCGGACTGCACACCAACGGTAATTATTCAAAGATTACCATGGCTTTTGGGCGAATACAGAGCATCTCTCAAAGCGTCTCTCTCTACGCCGGAGCATACGGGCAATGGGCTGGCAAAAACCTGAGCAGCGCGGAACAGCTCTCACTCGGGGGCCCGAGTGCAGTGCGTGCATGGCAAAGAGATGAATCATCGGCTGACAAAGGTGTTGTTGCAACAACTGAGCTGCGCTACCTGGCAAGATCTCTCGGAGAACTTCCGGGTACACTGCAACTGAGCGCTTTTGTTGACCACAGTTATGCTCGTCTTCATACAAACCCTGTTACCGATGGCGAGACGAATACCCGTAATCTTACCGGAGCAGGATTTGGCGTGAAATGGTTCAATGTCAGCAACTACAGCATGCAGGCAACATGTGCATGGAAAATTGCCGGTGAGAGTAACCCCATCGACACCCCCATGATTTTTGTCCAGGCGGTAAAGCGATTTTGAACTCTCTCGGTGTTTATCAAACGTTGTCAATAACAGCATAAGCATTCCTTCGGCAAAATGATGTGAAAAAACGGCAGATTGGTGAAACAGCAATATTTTGTGTACACTTTGCCAAGCCAGAGAAAAACCAGGGTAAAGAGACTATTGACAACAATGATGCGCATTTCAAGAAAAATCGAGATTGATTACGGCCATACGCTTCCGAACAGCTTTTCCTTCTGCAACCAGTTGCACGGCCACAGAGGAGTGGTTGTTGCAACGGTCGAAGGGGAGCTGATTGAGCGCAAGGGTGACAGCGAGGAGGGAATGGTGATGGATTTCAAGTTTTTGAAGGAGATCATGGTGGCAGAGATTCACGACAAACTCGACCACGGCTTTGCGGTATGGAAAGAGGATCTTGAAGATCTCGACTTTATTATGAAGCGCAATTCACGAGTACTTGTTACCGATGAGCCACCAACAGCCGAGTGCCTTGCAAAATGGGCGTTCAACCAGCTTCAGCGCCATCTACCAGAAGGGGTAAGGCTTCAACAACTGAGATGGTACGAAACTCCAAACAACTGGGCAGACTACGAGGGCCTGTAGGTACTCCTTTTCAGCAGGAACTGAACACGCCAAGCAAAAGTAGTATTTCTCCCTCTTTTTCTTTACGTTGAATAGATGCGCTTATATTACAAGCGAAACACAATACAATTCAATTCCAGCAGGAGAGGGCAAACAATGCGAATTCATGATTTTGACCCGAACAGCCGTCCAAGGGAGCGTATGCTTCACAGCGGAGCCGCTTCACTCAGCCCGGCTGAACTCCTTGCCATTATCTTGGGCAACGGCACAAAAAACCTCAACATCGTTGATATTTGCAACGAAATCATTGCAAAATTTACTTTGGAAAAACTTTCCGGTATAACGCTCAAAGAGCTTCAGGAGGTCAAGGGAATTGGAGCGGCCAAGGCAATGCAGATTGTTGCAGTCTTCGAACTGAACAAAAGACTCCACTACACCCGCAACCAGAATAAAAAAATTCAGGCGGCAAGTGATATTTTTGAATATATGGCAGGACGGGTTCCAGATGAAACAAAAGAGCACCTCTATGTGCTCCACCTGAACACCAAAAACCAGATCACCAAAACCGAGCTTGTCTCTGTTGGCACACTCAACGCAGCCCTTATTCACCCAAGGGAAGTGTTCAAGGCCGCAATCAAGGAGAGTTCTCACGCCATTATTCTGGTACATAACCACCCATCAGGCGATACTGAACCAAGCAGCGCCGACAAACAGGTCACCGAACTCCTCAAAAAAGCGAGCGCAGTCATCCAGATCGACCTCCTCGACCACGTTATCACGGGAAAAACAGGATGGTTCAGCTTTCGGGAGAGCGGCATACTTTGAGTGGCTGCTCTTCAGCCGAACGACATCTGGACAGTCACAGAATTACCTGAACCGTTCGGACCAATTTCACGAACATTCCTGGCCTGCAACCCTTTCTGCGTTGTGTCGAGTTCGAAATCAACCTCGGCATCCTGATTCAGCACCTTGAAATTCTGATCCGACTGGATGGCGGAAAAATGGACAAAAATATCCTCTCCGCCCTCTGGATTCAAAAGAAAGCCGTAGCCTTTTTTGCCATCAAACCATTTAACTTTACTTATCGCCATGATAAACCTGAAAATTTACCATTTTTTGAAGATGTATAATGCGGCCAAGTAACGCATTCGCACTTTATTTACGTTGCAAATATATAAATATTTTCTCACTTATTTCGTTTTTGCAAATAAAAACAGCATAACATGACGTTTTTAACGTTATTCATGAAGAGTGAAAAAAGTTCTCATGACGAGATAATAAACCGCCATCCATAAAAAAATGAAACAGATTATCGTCATCACCGGAGCAGGTAAGGGGATCGGCAAAGCCATTGCCCTTGAGTTTGCCCGGGCAACAGGAACGCAAAAGGGATTTGAGCTGGTACTTATCCTTGTATCAAGAACCATTTCCGATCTAAAGTCTGTTGCTACCGAGTGCCGCTCTTTGGGGGCAACTGCGGATATCTTTCTGGCGGACATCGCTGATACCGCCCAGATTGAGCGTCTCGTCAGCACAACGCTGGAGAGTTACGGTACGATTGACTGCCTCATCAACAATGCCGGAGTCGGACGGTTCAAACCACTCGCTGATATAACAGAGGATGATTTTGACTATACCATGTCGACCAACCTCAAGGGCACCTTTTTTCTCACTCAGAGAGTTTTTTCAGTCATGGAAGAGAAGAGGTCGGGCCACATTTTCTTTATCACCTCCATTGCGGCGGAGATTGCGTTCAAGAGTTCCTCAATCTACTGCATGTCAAAATTCGGACAGAAGGGGCTTGTTGAAGCGATGCGGCTCTATGCAAAAGAGTGCAACGTCCGCATTACCAATGTCATGCCAGGTGCGGTGTATACGCCGATGTGGGGAGAGGTGCCCGACACCATGAAATCGGTGATGATGCGGCCTGAAGATATTGCAGCCCCTGTTGTCGGCGCCTATTTCATGCCACAGCGAACCTCAGTGGAAGAGCTTGTGCTGAGGCCTGTTTGCGGCGATATCAATGAATAACAAAGCAAAAGCTCTTGTGGGAAAGCCGATTTTTTTCCTGTATTTTGCCGATTCTTCTTTTTAAACAAACATTTGAGCACAACAACCATGAGTCTGAAAGAAAAAATAGACCTGGATCTGAAAAATTCAATGAAAAGCGGCGACAAGACCCGTCTGAACGCCATCCGTTCCATTCGGGCGACGCTTCTTGAAAAAGAGGTCTCCATCCGTGTTGCTGGCAAGGGAGTACTGAGTGAGGAACAGGAGATTGAAGTGCTCGTCAGCCTTGCAAAAAAACGGCGGGATGCCATCGAGCAGTTTACCGCCGGGAACCGTCCCGACCTGGCGGCAACCGAGCTGTCGGAACTCAACGTTATCGAAGAGTATCTGCCGGAACCCGTTTCGGATGAAGAGGTCAGGAGCGCTATAGAGGAGATTGTGGCCAAAACAGGAGCAACGTCCATGAAAGATATCGGAAAAGTCATGGGCCTGGCCATGAAAGCACTTAAAGGAAAGGCTGACGGCACCAAGGTTCAGGAAATCGTCAAATCACTGCTTTCAGCATAACCCACTCCCTTCACCATCATGCTTGATATTAACTATATTCGCCAGAATCCGGAGGAGGTTGTAGCCATGCTGCACAAGCGCCAGCTTGCCTCCGAAGAGCCAAAAGTGGCCCAGCTCCTCAATTTCGACCGGGAGCGCAAAAGTCTGGTACAGCGTTCAGATGATCTGAAAGCGCTACGCAACAAGGTTTCAAAAGAGATTGCCGACATTAAAAAAAGCGGCGTTGGCTCATCTGAAGAGCTGATAGTCCAGATGAAATCCGTTTCGGAGGAAATTGCCGGAATGAACAGCTCGCTTGGGACTCTTGAAACAGAGATTGAGTCAATTCTTCTGGGGCTTCCCAACAAACTGCACCAGTCGGTTCCTGCCGGGCGTTCTGCTGACGACAACCAGCTCTTCGGCGATCCGGTATCCTTTCCCTACACGTTTAACTTTCCGGTCAAAAATCACCTGGAACTGGGCAAATCTCTCAAGATTCTTGATTTTGAACGGGGAGCAAAGGTTTGCGGAGCGGGCTTTCCTGTCTATATGGGAAAAGGTGCCCGCCTTGAACGCGCCCTGCTTAATTTCATGCTCGACTGCCATACTGAGCGTCACGGCTATACCGAAGTTTTTCCGCCCTTTTTTGTTAACCGCGAGTCGCTCAGGGGCACCGGACAATGGCCGAAATTTGCCGATCAGGTCTATCATATTGAAGAGGATGATCTCTACGCCATACCAACAGCAGAAGTACCAATAACCAATCTGCACCGGGAAGAGATGCTGGAGGGCAAGGCGCTGCCAATCTCCTATGCGGCCTACTCAGCATGCTTTCGTCGTGAAGCGGGAAGCTACGGCAAGGATACAAGGGGCTTTCTCAGGGTGCACCAGTTCAACAAGGTTGAAATGGTAAAATTTACCAGGCCCGAGGAGTCGTACAATGCGCTTGAAATGATTCGTAAAAATGCGGAAGCAATTCTCACTGCCCTGAAAATTCCTTACAGAGTACTTTTACTCTGCAGCGGCGACATCAGTGCCAACGCAACGAAGTGTTATGACATTGAGGTCTGGTCGCCAGCGGAACAAAAATATCTTGAAGCGTCAAGCTGTTCCAACTTTGAAGATTACCAGGCGCGGCGTGCAAACATCCGTTTCAAGCCGGAGAGCAATGCAAAACCGGAATTCGTCCACACCCTGAATGGCTCCGGCTTGGCGACCTCCCGACTCATGGTCGCCCTGCTTGAGCACTACCAGACTGCTGAAGGCTCTATCATGGTTCCGGAAGTTCTGCGCCACTACACAAGGTTTGACGAGATTCAAGCCGCAGAGTAAGCCTGCAAAGCCCTCCCATCCAAAAATTCCCTGACCATACGGCTCACCTTTTCAACATCAATAAGAAAAGCATCGTGACCGTATGGTTCATCGAGGTAAAGGATACTTGACTTCGGCATAAACCGGGCCAACTCCTCCTGCTCCGCTTTCGGATAGAGAATATCTGAATTAATGGAGAGTATCTCCACAGGAAGATCAATAGAGCGCAAAACATCTTCATAAGCTCCCCTGCCCCGTCCCAGATCGTGCATATCCATGGCTTTGGTGAGGGTCACGTAGCTGTTGGCGTCAAAACGCTCGACCAGTTTTCGACCCTGATGGTGCAGATAGCTCTCCGCCTTAAACGTTGTGCCGTGATGATACTCTCGCCCAAACCGTGCCTGAAAGTTTTCGAAGCTCCGGTAGCTGCACATGGCCATCATCCTTGCGGCAGCAAGCCCTCTTGCGGGAGGTTTAGCGACCTCGTACCATCCGTCGTTCCAGTCACGGTCGGCATAAATCGCCTGCCGTTGGGCTTCGCTCTGCGCTATACACCATGCCGAGTGACGGCCTGAAGCGCCCATCGGCATAAGAGCTTGAACAATGTCAGGATAGAGCGCACCCCACTCAAGAACCTGCATACCGCCAAGAGAGGCTCCTACCACAAGCTTGACACGCTCAATGCCTAAACCTGCAAGCAGAAGGCGCTGTACCTCAACCATGTCCCTGATCGTAATCAGAGGAAAATCGGGGCCATACTTGCGTCCGGTGAGAGGATTGAGGGAGGTCGGGCCTGTCGTACCATAGCAACTGCCAAGCACATTGCTGCAAATCATGAAATCCACGCTCTCATCAAAAGCGCCCCCTTGTGAAAACATTCCCTCCCACCAGCCATCTGCATCGGCAGAACCGGTGAGGGCCTGGCAGATAACCACCACATTGTCTTTGCGCTCGTTCAACGTCCCCCAGGTTCTATAGGCAACCCGCACAGAAGGAAGCGTAGCACCAAGCTCAGTCTGAAAGGGTTCTGTGGTATCGAAGTATTGCGTTTTTTTGGAAATCATCTCCGTATATGCTCTCATGCGCGTCGTGTCAGTTTTGCAATGGCTTGTTCAAAAACGGCCTTGCTATCGTCGATATGATCAACCCGTTACGAAGTAACAAGTTACAGGAAAAATATCCGAAGAGAGGTATGAACCCGGGAGAGAGGCATACATACCATCATCATTCCCGGCCTATATCCGGGATGGAATTGGCACCGCTCATTGTGATAATGACGGTTGCCAAGGCTTCTCAGGGCCAGTCCCTCCACCTTTCTCGATGATAGCTTAAAATCTTGAAAAGAACATTTTATCTCATTACTCTCCAACAGAGAATTGAATTTTTTATAATAAAAGAGGATAATACAAAAAATCATCGCAAACAAATTGTGAACCCGTATCAATACAATGCCCGCATCACGATGCCATACCATTCGATTGTTGACTACAGCACAAGAACTCAATAAAACGCAGTATACCCTGAGATAGTTATTGCATTTCTTGGTCATCATATCTCCTTTTGATTGAAAATTGTGCTTTTTTGTGTTGTATACTGCCAATGGTCACTTTTATACTTGAAAAAAGCATTTTCGTCAACCTGAATTGGCAATGCAATCCACTCTTTCGCTAAAAAGCATGAGTCCCGCTTTAACCACCCATTGGCGGAGATTCAGTCGTCGTGCAGCGACTGGTGTGGCACTCTTGCTGCCTCTTCTCTTCATTTTCATGCTCTTGCCACTAAGAGCAGAAGCGGTCTTTTCGCCGATCCACCTTGACAGGGTTACCCAGTATGATTTATCCGGTCATTTGGAGTCTTACACCGACCCCTCGGGTAAACTTACCATCACTGACATACTGAAGCCGACAACCTCAGCACAGTTTTTACCACTCAAAAGTAATCTCAGCAGAGGCTACACCGAGGATACCATCTGGGTCCGCTTTACTCTGACCCGTAGCGCATCCTTCCCTGAAACAGGGTGGCTTCGACTCTATCCAGCATACCTCGATTATGTTGATGTGTATGTGCAAACCGGTACCAACCCCTCACTCCCCTCATCCTATCGTAAAATTGCGCTTGGTGACCATGTTCCGATTGTCGAGCGCCCCATGCAGCACCCCGAATTTGTTACACCAATCTACCTTTCAGAGCTTCACCCCACCACGCTCTATATTCGTATCCGCTCGACCAGTACCCTTACCCTTGCCGGTGCAATTCACACGCCGGCCGACTTCTTAAACTGGACCAACATGAGCGTCATGCTCAACAGCTCCTACCTCGCCGTATCGCTCCTGATCACTCTGGTGAACATCATATTTTTTTTGCACCTCAAAGACAAAGTTTATCTTTTTTTTGCGCTCGCATCCGAACGGCTGGCCCTCGAGCAACAACACAGCTTTCTTGCCATGTTATCCCATGAATACCGCACACCACTCTCCGTGATTCAGGGTAATCTGGAAATTACAAAAACACAGTAACGCTCATGACAACATCAAGAACAACAGCTAACACCCTGGGAAGAGGAATTCTTATTGTCGAAGACGACAAAGATCTCCTGCAAAGCATGGTCGACTACCTTACCCTTAAAGGTTATAACGTTACCGGCGTCGGGTCAGCACGTGAATTCTATAAATCTATCTCAGAACAGGTCTATGCTGTTGTCATCCTTGATATCGGTCTTCCGGATCAGGACGGTATCCTGATTGCCCAATATATCCGAAAGA
The DNA here is from genome assembly GCA_903838025.1 of uncultured Chlorobiaceae bacterium. Lineage (GTDB taxonomy): Bacteria > Bacteroidota > Chlorobiia > Chlorobiales > Chlorobiaceae > Chlorobium. The sequence goes on along the minus strand of CAILXB010000063.1, from coordinate 3,994 downwards.
ACACCGACATGCGTATCATCATAGCCTCCGCACGAGCATCAACCAATGACAAAATTATCGGACGTGAAGCCGGTGCAGATATCTATCTCGTTAAGCCTGTTCATTTTCAGGAACTTGTCACCACCATTGATTCACTTCTCAGTCGACTCGGTGAAATAAACCAACCTCCAAAACCAACTCTTGCCCAGTTGCAGGTTGCTCCATCGAACACTCAATCATGGAAGCTTATAACAAAAAAATGGCTTTTAGTGAGCCCTCAAGGAGATGCGGTCCAGCTCACCGCAAAAGAGCTCGACTTTATAACCATACTTGTCTCACACCCTCATGCTGTGGGACTCCGACTTGACCTGCTCAAGAGCCTTGGGTACCTCAATAACGAATCCGGAAACCATTCGCTCGAGTCTCTCATCAAAAGACTGCGCTACAAATTTACGCTTCACCACATCGAGTTCCCCCTCCAAACCGCTCACGGAATCGGGTACAGTTTTTTAGCCGATATCATCGTAGAGTAAGTTCTGACGAACATCTGACTCTTTTCTCACAACCAAATCTCACAATACACTATTTACTCATCACCCCATCTCCGTAACAGTTTGAATTAATTGGTATTAATTGGTTGCCCACCACTCCTTCGCATTGTACTTTGTATGCAGGTACTCACAAAAACATTTACACACGGTAACATTCCAATATCAAAGAAACGCCGATAAATCTGGGACAATTTTTGGCAACAAGCTTGAATTATTTTTAGAATTCACAACCAGCGTCAAATGATGCTCCTAAAAACAATTTGTAATGAGATTCCCTTGTCAAGGGGTAAAAAAAAATTGGAGAGTCGCAACAAAGACAACTTTATGCCGATCTCCGGCGGCGAATTTACGATGGGAAGCCCCCTGTCGGAAGTTAACCGGAGTTGGTATGAAACCCTGCATCAGGTAAGAGTGAGTGACTTTTTTATGGGCAAATATGAGGTGACGGTTGACGAGTTTAAGCGCTTTACCGCCGAATCAGGCTATCAGACAGATGCTGAAAAATTTAACGATACTGAGAACTGGCGTCATGGAGTGCTGGGTAGTGTGCGAACTCAAAGTGAAAAAAACCATCCGGTATTGTATGTGAGCTGGAATGACGCCGTAGCCTATTGCAAATGGCTTTCGGCAATAACAGAGGAACTGTATCGCCTGCCAACCGAAGCGGAGTGGGAGTACGCCTGCCGTGCCGGGAGCAACACGCCGTTTAATACAGGGGAAAACCTTATGATTAACCAGGGATGCTATAACGGTAACGTTCAATTCAGCGACAATCCAGAGAACACTGTACAGGTCAACAGTTTTGCACCCAATGGTTGGGGGTTGTACAACATGCACGGAAATGTCTGGGAATGGTGCAGCGACTGGTATGGTGGAATGTATTATGACGACTGTAAAACGAAAGGTACGGTTATAAATCCCGTTGGGCCAGTAAACGGTTTATACCGTGTGATTCTAGGCGGTAGCTGGCTCAACATCGTCGGGCGCTGCCGGTCAGCCTATCGGAGCTACGAAACACCCGACTTCCGGAACTTGAACATTGGCTTCCGCCTGGTCTGCGTTCCGTAATCAATCACTCAACATCAACCATCATGGAATCTCTTACAAACGAAAGCGTTCCCAGCTTGTATCCGGAGCCGCATGTCATAAAAATAAACGGTTTGTCCGGGAAGGAGGCTTCATTTAAGTTTTGCCCGATTCATGCTGGCAGATTCAGAATGAAATCGAATGAGATCGAGATTGATCAGGATTTCTATCTGGGCAAATATCCGGTCACCCAAGAGCAATGGATGGCTATCATGGGAAAAAATCCAAGTCATTTCAAGGGTGGTCGTCTGCCGGTAGAAACCGTTTCCTGGGATGACGTCCAGACCTTCATCCAAAAACTCAATACCCTTACCGGCAAAAAGTCTTACCGCTTGCCGACAGAGCCGGAATGGGAATATGCCTGTCGGGCAGGTTCCACTTCAGCATACTTTTTTGGTGATGATAGGAATCAATTGGGAGAATACGTCTGGTATAAAGACAATTCTGGCAACACAACCCATCCGGTAGGTCAAAAAAAACCCAATGAATGGGGGTTACACGATATGGCGGGCAACGTATGGGAATGGACGGAGAATTGGTATGACCGTAGTTTTTCGGGCCGTGTGATTCGTGGCGGATGCTGGTTTAGCTACATCGGGTTCTGTCGGTCGGATTATCGGTACCGCTACGACCCCAGCTTCAGGCACTACTACTTTGGCTTCCGCCTGGCCTTTGTGCCGTAGGCCGGTCGGCAGGGCTGGATGGCAACTGGTTACTTTGCTTCCAATATCAGGCGGAGTCGGGCACCTAAAAAGCACGTATGGGTCTGATACGATTGACACTCTCCTTGTAGCAAAGACTCTGGAACCCATTCATAAAAAGCTGTAACCATGCGTTGGTTTCGGTAGACTCCGATGAACTCCAGTAGCCGGTGCTGTAATCGGCAAAACAGCCAACAGCATCTTTTCGGAGATAGAGCTGATTAAGCTGCTCTTTATTTGGCAAAAACCAGTCACTGTAACCATTGCTCACAAAATCACGGCAAGCCACTCCGGCATCAGCCCAAACAAAACGTTCTTTCTCCAAATCAGAAGAGGGATGCCGCACATCTGCTTTGGCAGCTACAAAACCATGCTCCCCTTTCTTATCAACAAAAAACACAATACCACCACCATACTCTTCACCAATATTCATAGCGCTTATCATCGTTGATTGTTCAAGTACATATTTTCCAGTAAGGCTCCATAATGTAACATTTTTTTATAATGATAAGGTATAGTGAAGTGCGGGTGTAACCTTGTTGACAATCGCCTCAGAGGGAGTCATTGAGGCGATTGCCGTTCTACCTTATTTCGAGGAGTTCTGAGCTATGAAAGAAAAAGGACTTTCACGCATGAGCACAACGCTTTTATCGCCTTGCCTTTCCTGACTGGAATTGTTCAGCACAATATTGCTGCATGGATTACATGAAACCGCAGATGCAGACGTGCTTTTATCACCGCCACGCACAAACAAGAAATAGGTCAATAACCCCGCAACCACCACCCCACCAATAATCAGTCCTGAGCTTGATGAACTTGATGTTGTTGACGTCGTTCCTGCTTCGTCACTGTCAGCATACGATTTCAACGGCATGAGCGGCAATGCCATGACCATAAGAAGAAATACTGCAATGCTTTTTTTAACCATAATGAACTCCTGTAGTTTAACCTGAATTATTAAAAAAAAATGCGGCACAAAACGCAATTCACCATGGTAACGATTGTTAAAATCAAGAAACAAGAAACCACGCCCAAGCCACAATTTCGACACAAATATAATAACTTCGCAGACTACTTAAAAAACATTATTTTAATACAATCCGGCGTTATGCGCAGAATAAATCAACGCGCAGAAAAAGTATCAAAATAACACGTCAGGCTCATCAAAAAAAGAGTATTCGCTGTCCGTGAACCTGATTGCAAATAAAAATCGGGTTTCTTCATTCTCAATATCAATGCTAAAATGGGGTACATTCCCAACACAAGCCCGTACCAGAAAAAGACGTGTCCCGACCTCTTCGTAGCGAATGAGACGAACAATATGCTGATGGCTGAGTTTGGCCTCAAAGTGAGCGACCAGTGCAACAAAGCTCTAATTCATGCAGATAAAAAAATGAGTTAGCCATTTAAGTATAATGTACAGGGAAGAGTATATTACAGACAGCCTGAAGGGCCGAAGTATTTTAATTGTTTTTAATGATTACCCATGACCACAGCACGAGAACTGGCATTGCACGTCTTGCAGTCACTTGAAACCGGAAAACAGCGATCTGACCAGATTTTGCACCAAGCTCTGCAACACTCCGCACTGAACCGTATTGACCGGGCACTCACCACAGGGCTGGTCAACGGGGTTCTGCGCTACCGGCTTCAGCTTGATTTCATTATCGGACGGTT
>CAILXB010000062.1 GCA_903838025.1 uncultured Chlorobiaceae bacterium | reverse complement strand
ACTCCGGTGAGTGGGCCGCCCAAGGCTCCGCTTGCTAAACTTGCCGTTGTGGAGGAAGGAGGAAAGGTGATTGTGAAGCGTGAAGGGGCCTCCGGGGAGCTTCTTGAATGTGATTATTGTATCGTGGCTGCCAACGTTCGGGGTACCCGTGAATTGATCAAAGCTTCACAGTTGAACCGTCCTGAATTTGAGTCGAAGGTTGCGTCGCTTGGTGAGGCTGATCCCTACGCAGTCTACCGTCTCTGGCTCGACCGCCCGCTTAATTCGGCTGATTTCCCTTTTTATACGGTTTCGGGCTATACCTACACCGACTCCATTTCTCTCTACTCGCATTTTCAGGAGCCCTTTATTTCGTGGGCAAAAAAGCATGGCGGCACCGTGGTTGAGCTGCACGCTTACGCTATTGCACCAAAGGATATCAGATCGGAAGAGGAGATTAAGGCTACGATGCTTCAGGAGCTTCACGTTATGTTTCCTGAAAGTGCTGGTGCGAAGGTGCTGCAGGAGCTTTTTATGATGCAGTCCAATTTTTCGCGGTGGGCTCCGGGCGATCATGCCCGTCGGCCCGGTATTGCAACGCCTTTTTCAAATCTCTTTCTTGCCGGCGACTGGGTAAAGGTTGATGCGCCGGTGTTTCTCATGGAGGCGGCGGCGTTTACCGGGCGCATGGCCGCCAATTCAATTTTCCGTCAGGAGTCGCTGAAGTTGGTTCCGCTCCCTATTGTGCCGATGAAGGGGCTCTTTGCCTGACCGGTAAGCCGAGGCACTCGATAACGCAGTTATGGAGCAGCGGACGGAACTTGCGGATTTTGATGTTCTCTGAGGAGGGGTAGACCCTGTTGCTGAGCAGAATGACGGCAAGCTCATGCTCTGGATCGACCCAGATGCTGGTGCCGGTGTAGCCGAGATGGCCGTAGGAGGAGCTGGAAAAGAGTTCTCCGGCAGATGAGTGGCCCTCAAGAGAGCGCAAATCCCATCCAATGGCTCGGGGGTACTCTGTTCGGGCAAGAAACTTCCGGAGGGTGGCAGGGCAGAAGTAGAAGTGGCGGTTGAGGCTTCCACCCTGCATCATCATCTTCATCATGACAAGCAGGTCGCCGGTGGTCGAAAAGAGCCCGGCATGGCCTGCAATGCCACCGAGAAGGGCAGCATTCTGGTCGTTGACAAGTGGGCGCGGTACTTTGAATGGCCAGAGGGTATCTTTTTCCACCGGTGCAATGCGCCAGAGCATTGATGGCGGTGGCGTGAACAGGGTTGAACTCATGCGGAGCGGTGCGGCAAACCGCTGGTGAAAGTTTGCGGCGAGGCTGTGGCCGGTTATGTTTTCGATGATTTTGCCAAGCAGCATGAAGTTGAGGTCGCTGTAGAGAGTGGCGGTACCAGGTGCTGTGAGCAGTGTGTCGGCCTCAATGGCTTGAAAAAGTTCAGCGGGGGTGGTGCAGCTTTTTGCATAAAACGTGTGGGCCCGTAACCCGGAGGTGTGGCGCATGAGCTGCTCAATGGTAACGTTCTCTTTGCCATTCTTTGCAAAGCCAGGCAGGTAGCTTGATACCGCAGCCTGAAGCGAGAGTGAATCGCGCTCGACCAGTTGCATGGCAATGCTTGTGGTAGCGACAGCTTTGGTCAGGGAGGCGAGATCGTAGAGGGTTGTTGTTTCGGCTGCGGGGCTTTGGGGGCTGTAGGTCATTCGTCCAAAAGCCTTGTGAAAAATAATATCCCCTTTGTAGAGAACGGCGAGGCTTGCTCCGGGAAAAACCGTGTCGCTGACCGCTTTTTCCATAGCAGCTTCAAGCGGTTTGAAATCATAAGCAAGAAGCCTTGCCGGAAGCGCGGTACTCAGTCCGGCAAGGATCATACATGAGAGGATAACGAAGCGAAACAAGTGCACGGGTGTTATTTTCGTTTAAAAGAGGGAGAATTTGACATAGCGACCCGGTTTTCTTTTCAGGTCAACGAGCACAGAATCCAGTGACGAGAGTGTTCGCGACAGGTTGTTGTAGAGCGTTGGATCTGAAGAGAGGTGCCCCAGAGTACCCTTCTCATTGTTAAGTTTGGTGAGCAGCGCTTCGGTTTTCAATGCCGCCTCGTTAAGCCGTTCGATGGCTTCCCCGGTATTTTTTGCCATCGCCTTGTCATTGAGAAGTTTGGGAAGAAGTCCTTCTCCATGCGAGGCCTTTTGCGTCACTTTTGAGAGTTCTGCTGTGGTGTTTTTCAGGCTGTTAATGGTTTCGGCCAACTCGCTCCCCATTTTCTCGTCGGAAATAATCCTGCCAGCCATCCCCTTGCCTCGGTTGAGGTGTTCGAGGAGCTCGTTGATTTTGACAAAAGCCTGGTTTGCATTGGTGGTGAGGCTGCTCATTCCATCCTCCGTATCAAGAACAATAAAATCGCCATTGGTGACGGGAGCCCCTTTTCCTGTTTTGATATCTACGTATTTGTCGCCCAGTACACCGAGAGATTTAATTGTGGCTTTGGCATCTTTTGTGACGAGGGGGGCAAACTCGTTTTTAAGCCTCAGAGTGGCAACAACGAAGAGCGAACCGTTCCTCCTCTCAAAGTCCATTTTTGAAACCGTCCCTATTTTTTTGCCCGATACCGCGACAAAGTTGTTTTCAGCAAGGCTCTGTACATCGCTTGAAAGAATTTTTATGGTGGTCACACCGGAAAACAGGTTGCTGTTTTTACCGATGACCAGTCCCATATAGGCCGCAAAACAGATGCCGAAAACGAAAAAAATACCGGTTTTCAGATCGCTCCATTTCAAAGCGTTCGGATTTTTCATACAGGTGCAGGTCTTGTTGATGT